>JAQIBO010000336.1 GCA_027859055.1 Spirochaeta sp. | reverse complement strand
CCGCATGGACCGTCCGGCCCGTTTCGGCGGCGTCACCGGCGCCCTCCCGGGAACGACTTTCCCCGGCGGGGGTGATCGCCGCGATCCGTCCGCCTTCAATCGCAATGTTCTGGTCGGTGAGTACCTCGGTACCGGTAACCACGTAGGGTAAGTGCGAGATCATCAGGTCCATGTCGGGATTGTACCACCGGTCCTGACGCGATACCATAGAACGGTAGAGTTACCCAAAACACAAAAGGAAATCGAGCAACGTATGGCAAAAAATATCGCAGTTATCGGGACCGGGTATGTCGGTCTTGTCAGTTCCGTCGGCCTCGCCGACTTCGGCAACATCGTGACCGGCGTGGATCTCCGCGCCGACATCGTGGACACCCTCAACAGCGGCCGCCCGACGATTTACGAGATCGGGCTGGACTCCTATCTGCAGCGCAACATCGAGGCGGAACGCCTCCATTTCACTACCAACGGTGACGACACGATTGCTGCGGCGGACATCGTGTTTGTTGCCGTTGGTACGCCGCCCAAAGAGGACGGCCACGCCGATCTCTCCCAGATCGAAGGGGTGGCGCGGCAAATCGCCGCCAACCTGACCGGCTACAAAGTAATCGTGACCAAGAGCACCGTTCCGGTCGGTACCAACCGGCGCATTCAGCAGATTATCGCTACCGAAAGCGGACAGACCCCGGGACGCGGGTTCTCGGTGGTCAGTAATCCCGAATTCCTGCGCGAGGGCAAAGCGGTGCAGGATTTCTTTCACCCGGACCGCATCGTTCTCGGCTACGAGGATGAGCGCGCCCGGGAGTACATGGAAGACGTGTATCGCGCGCTCTACCTGATCCAGACCCCGTTTGTGTGGTGCAACCTGGAGACGGCGGAGCTGATCAAGTACGCCTCCAACGCGTTTCTCGCCACCAAGATCACCTTTATCAACCAGATGGCCAACCTTGCCGAGGCGACCGGTGCGGATATCCACACGATCGCCAAGAGCATGGGAATGGACGGCCGCATCAGTCCGAAGTTCCTGCACCCCGGTCCCGGCTACGGCGGAAGCTGTTTCCCCAAAGACACCAAGGCGGTCGCCGCCACCGGTGACGAGTACGGGGTGGATATGAGCCTCATCAAGGAGGTGATCCGCGGCAACGACCGGCAGAAAACGATCACCGCAGGGAAACTGGTCAAGCTCATGGGCGGATCCCCGGCGGGAAAAACCGTGGCGGTCCTGGGGCTTGCGTTCAAGGCGGAGACTGACGACGTCCGGGAGAGCCCGGCGATCGAGATCGTTCAGGAGCTTCTGCGCGAGGGAGCCACGGTGCGCGCGTTTGACCCGGAGGGGATCGAGAACTTTCGCTCCGCGGTGATCGGCGAGGGTCCCTTCGGGGGCGGGCTGAACTCGGATCTGCGGGAGAAGATCGCCGAAGCCGCCGCCGAGCGCCTCCACTACTGTACCGACGAGTTTAATGCCCTTGACGGTGCCGATGCGCTGATCATCGTCACTGAGTGGAACGTGTTCCGCAACCTGGACCTGGACCGGGCGGCGCTCCTGATGACCGGCCGGGTGATCTTTGACGCCCGGAACGTGCTGGACCCGGAACACGCCCGGGAAAAGGGCTTCACCTACGCCGGCGTCGGTCGCGTGTAACGCTCGTGGCGGCTGACACGTGCCGCGTGTAACGCCGCCCGTGCCGGCGGCCAGCTTGACCACGCCGGGGTGACTCAGTATGTTCACGGGCATGAAACACGTCCCCTTCTCCAAGGATTTTATCGAAGAGATAACTACGCACTATCCCACGCCGTTTCACATCTACGATGAAGCGGCGATCCGCGAGCACGCGCAACGGTTTCAGGGTGCCTTTTCGTGGGTACCCGGCGGATTCAAGAACTATTTCGCGGTGAAGGCGCTGCCCAACCCCCATATTCTGCAGATCGTCCGTGATGAGGGGATGGGCTTCGACTGTTCAAGCTACGCGGAACTGGAGCTGGTGGAGCGGATCGGCGTCCGCGGTGAGGAGATTATCTTCACCTCCAACGACACCCCCGCCTACGAGTATCAGAAGGCGCGGGACCTCGGCGCGATTATCAACCTCGACGATCTGAGCCACGTGGATTATCTCCACGAGCACGTCGGCATGCCCGATTTGATCTGTATGCGCTACAATCCGGGCCCCCTGAAAGAGGGCAACGTGATCATCGGCAACCCGGAGGAGGCGAAATACGGCTTCACCCGGGAACAGCTCTTTGAGGGCTACCGGAAGGCGCGCGAGTACGGCGCCACCCGCTTCGGATTGCACACAATGGTGGCCTCAAACGAACTGAACTCCGAGTACTTTGTGGAAACCGCCCAGATTCTTTTTGATCTGGTGGTGGAACTCAAGGAACAGCTGGATATCCGTATCGAGTTTGTGAATCTCGGTGGCGGGATCGGGATCCCGTACCGGCCGGAGGACTCGCCGGTGGACTACGAGTTTGTCTCCCGGGGTATCCGCGCCGCCTACGATGCCACGATCGTACCGGCCGGGCTGGACCCGCTACGGGTGGTCACCGAGAACGGCCGGGTGATTACCGGGCCCTACGGTTACCTCATCGGCCGGGTGCTTCACAAAAAGGACATCTACAAAGAGTACATCGGGCTGGACGCCAACATGGCGCATCTGATGCGTCCGGGGATGTACGGCGCGTACCACCACATCACCGTCCTCGGCAGGGAAGACGCTCCCGCGACAAAGACGTACGACGTCACCGGTTCGCTCTGCGAGAATAACGACAAGTTCGCCATCGACCGGAAACTTCCGGAAATCGAAATCGGCGACCTCATCGCGATTCACGAGACCGGGGCGCACGGACATTCAATGGGATTCAACTACAACGGGAAACCGCGCTCAGCGGAGCTCCTCATGCGACCGGACCGGTCGGTGAAGCTGATTCGTCGCGCGGAGACAACGGAAGATCTGTTTCGGACGATCGTCTGGGACGGGGTGTAGCGGACGCTTACATCGCCCGGGCGTGGCGCTGCTCACCGAAGCGGGACAGTACGCCGGTAAAGGCGTCGCATACCTTTTCCCGCGCCTCTTCCTGACAGATACAGGAGAGCAGTTCCCGGCGAAACAGCTCGTTTCGCGCCATTGTGGCGAGGGATGACAGGATGCGCAGGTAGTCGATCTGCTGTTCCGGATGGCTTGCGACGATAAACAGAAGGTTCACCGGGCGGCCGTCAAAGGCCTCAAAGTCCAGTCCCTCCCGACTTACCCCCAACGCGATTACGCTGGTTTCCACCTGGGCGGTGCGTCCGTGGGAGATGGCGATGCCGTGGCCGAATCCGGTGGATTGCTCGCGCTCCCGCGTGATCACCGCGTCGGTCAGCGTTTCCAGATCCAGTCCGGGAACGCGGTGAAAGATCTCGGTTCGGAAAATCGTTTCACGTATCGCATCGTATTTTTGTGTGCTGTGAAGATCCCAGACAACGCTGCCCGGTAGGAAATAATCGTGGCCTGACACTGAAATCATACGCTCCGCCTATACTTAACCTCGGAAGCAGATGGTGTCAATACGCCGGTGAGAAGCGCCGCTTCCCGTTACTTTATCTATCGGCGCGTTCGCATGGCGTGATTACTGTATTACGCGTCCGGCACCAACCGGTTAAAGCGACACGCGCATACGGCGGTGTCCGGCGCAGTACCGCGGTCACGTACCCACACTTCCGCGACCGCCTCGTTCCGCGCTTCCCCGGAAATGACCGCGAACTCCTGTCCCGCCCGCGTCTCCGCGGTGAAGGTAAACATCCCCGGGCGTTCCACCGACACCAGTTCCGGGGCCCAGTCGCTGAGCCACTGGACGTACCGCGCGTTGTTGACGTGGGCGTTGCGGTCGATGTCGCTGGGGCGCACGCGGTCCCACGTCGCCCCGGCGAGCACATCCGTCGGATGGGAGACGGTCGGGAGGCGTCCCGTCGGCATGGAAAAGGGCATCTCCTCCGTTGTCCACTCC
>JAQIBO010000335.1 GCA_027859055.1 Spirochaeta sp. | reverse complement strand
AATTGCCATATGCCCTTACTCCTACGCGCCTTCGAAGACCGCGATACGCTCGCCATCCGCAAGCGTCACAATCGCCTTCTTCCAGGACGCTGTTTTCCCTTTCGCATATCGCGTCCGCTTCGGTTTGCTCTTGACCGTAACGATCCGGCATTTGACCGCATGGACGTTGAACAGCAGCGAAACCGCGCGCTTAATCTCAATTTTGTTGGACTGCCGACTGACCCGGAAGGTGTATACACTATCCTCGCGCATCCCGTTACTCTTTTCAGTCAGAATCGGTTCGATAATCACTTGTTCCGGCGTCATACCTCACCCTCCGTCGTATGACCGCTCAACTGCTGCGCAGCAGACTCCATTACAACGATTTTCTGCGCATAGAACAGATCGTGAGCCCGCAGACGATTCCAGTTCAGAAACTGGAGCCACGGAATGTTGCGCGCCGCCCGTTTCAGAAGAACGTCATCCTTCGCCGTCACCAGAACTACTTTTTTGGCGTCGGTAACCCCGCGCAACACGGAGACAAGATCTCTCGTTTTCCCACTATCTACAGAAAAGTCTTCAACAACGAGCATGTCGCCATCCTGAGCTTTCTGCGACAGAATTGAATGAATCGCAGCGCGTTTCATTTTGCGCGGCATCCGATAGCTGTAGTCGCGCGGTAACGGACCAAAAATAGTTCCACCACCGACCCAGATCGGAGACCGGCGGCTACCCGCCCGCGCTCGTCCCGTTCCTTTCTGGCGCCACGGCTTTCGACCGCTGAACTTCACCAGTCCCCGCGTTTTTGTTGCCGCTGTTCCGACACGAATATTTGCAAGCTCGTTGCGAATAGCGTGATAAATCGCACCATCGCTCACTTCGCGCGCAAACACCGCATCATCAAGCGCTACGGAACGAAGCTCTTTTCCGTTTTTTGAAAGTACTTTTGCGTCCATCTTTTACTACTTCCTGTTCAGCCGATCAGCGGTTTCTTGACCGCCGGCCGGATACGGACAACGGAATCGTTCCGCCCCGGCACGGCACCGCGGACCAGAAGAAGCTGTTCTTCCTGATCAATCTCCACAACACGAAGATTCAGGACCGTGCTTCTTTCACCACCCATTCGACCGGCCATCTTGGTTCCCTTAATCACTTTTGAGGGCCACGCAGCCATCCCGGTGGAACCATTCGTCCGATGAAATTTGGAACCGTGCGTCTTGCGTCCGCCGCCAAAGTTGTGCCGCTTCATAACGCCCTGGAACCCTTTTCCTTTCGATGTCCCGGTCACATCCACGTAACCGGAATCTTTCAAAAGGTCCAAAGTCAATTCGTCACCAACAGCCACCTCGCGGTCAAAATCCCGAAACTCGTATAGATCCGCACGCGCCGTGGCACCGTCCGGGTACTGCCCAAGGTCCGGCTTCCGCATCCGGGACTCTTTCCTGGGATGAGCCCCAAGAACCACCGCAGAATATCCGTCTGTCTCGCCTGTGCGACGCTGAATGACGAGATTGGGCTCAACCTTAAGAACCGTCACCGGTACCAAGGAGCCGTCTTCGTCAAAAACCTGCGTCATACCGACTTTCTTTCCGATAAGACCAACCATCTCTATTTCCTGTTACTGTTTGATCTCAACGTCCACACCGGCGGGCAACTCAAGCTTCATAAGCGAGTCCATAACCGCCGAAGACGGTTCGATGATATCGATCAACCGTTTGTGCGTACGCATTTCAAACTGCTCGCGCGATTTTTTATTCACATGAGGCGACCGAAGCACGGTAAACTTGTTTATCCGTGTCGGAAGGGGAATCGGCCCGGAAACGTTGGCGCCCGCCTTGGCCACGGTTTGCACAATCGACGCCGCACTTTGATCCACCAGACCTACATCAAATCCACGCAATCGGACCCGGATTTTTTCGCCAGGCATCTTTCCTCCAAAGACAAAAAATTAAGCCTTATCGCAACTGCAACAAGGCTTAATCACAGCCGTGTGACCGTTGGTTATTCGATTACTTCGACAACCTGACCACTGGCAACGGTCCGACCACCTTCACGGATAGCGAACCGAAGTCCCTTATCCATGGCGATCGGCTTGATCAACTCCACATCAATTTCGGTGTTGTCACCCGGCATCACCATCTGCTTGTCACCGGAGAGCGTCACCGTACCGGTAACGTCGGTCGTCCGGAAGTAAAACTGCGGACGGTACCCACTCATAAACGGTGAGTGACGGCCACCTTCGTCCTTGCTCAAGGCGTACACCTGGCCCTTGAACTTGGTGTGCGGCGTAATGGAGCCGGGCTTTGCAAGAACCTGTCCCCGCTCAACCTCTTTCTTTTCAACACCGCGGAGCAATGCTCCGATGTTATCACCGGCCTGTCCGTCGTCAAGGAGCTTGTTAAACATCTCCACACCGGTACAGGTCGTTTTTTTGGTTTCCCGGATACCAACGATCTCGATCTCGTCACCGACCTTAACGACTCCACGCTCGATACGACCGGTTACAACGGTGCCGCGACCCTGAATCGAAAAGATATCTTCGATCGGCATCAGGAAGTCTTTGTCGACCGCACGCTCAGGTACGGGGAAGTACGTATCCATCGCCTCGAAGAGTTCAAAGATCTCCGTGGTCTTTTCCGGATCCGCGTGGTTCTCCATCGCGATAAAGGCACTACCCTTGATCACAGGTACTTCATCACCCGGGAAATCGTAACTGTTGAGAAGGTCACGAACCTCTTCCTCAACAAGCTCAATCATGTCCGGGTCGTCGACCTGGTCGGTCTTGTTGATGAACACGATGATCTTCGGAACGCCAACCTGACGCGCAAGAAGGATATGCTCACGGGTCTGGGACATTGCACCATCAGTGGCAGCAACAACCAGAACCGCACCGTCCATCTGAGCGGCACCGGTAATCATGTTCTTGATATAGTCCGCATGCCCGGGGCAGTCAACGTGCGCATAGTGCCGGTTATCCGTCTCGTACTCGACATGTCGAGTGTTGATCGTGATACCGCGCTCTTTTTCTTCCGGCGCGTTGTCGATCTCTTCATAGCTCATGACCTTGGAGCCGAACTTTGCAGCGCTCACCATGGTCATAGCAGCGGTCAACGTCGTCTTTCCATGGTCAACGTGCCCGATCGTCCCGACGTTTACGTGCGGTTTTGTCCTCTTAAATTTGTCTTTGGCCATTGTCGTCCTCCTTGCAACGCTACAACGACAGTATTCTGATTGTGATTTTCAGCCCGTTCCCGATCGGCACACGGCGTCTCGGCTTGCTGATATGGGAGCTGGATTATAGGAAGCCACGCCCTTGTTGTCAAGGACGTTGTATGCGAAGTGTTTCCCGGTCAACGACCGGGTACCGACGCCACCTGCGCAGAAACTGCACGGTTTGGCTTCTCAGGACCAGTTTGCCCTGCGACACTTCGTCACAGGCACACGCTCCCGAACGATCAATACCGTGTCGGAACTATATCAGAACCGACACGATCAATACTACCCTTTGGGCAATATCTTTATACCGTTATCAAACACCCGGGTTACCCCGAGCACATCTGTGCCGGAGCACAGACTAAATCACCAGCGGTAATGCGCAAACGCCCGTAGAGATTCGCGAAGCGATATCTCAGGACCAGCGGTTTGCTCACTACCAGCGGTAGTGAGCAAACGCCTTGTTTGCCTCCGCCATTCGGTGGGTGTCTTCCTTTTTCTTAAAGGCAGTACCGGTTCCGTTGAAGGCGTCGAGAAGCTCCTGACTGAGCCGGGCACCCATTGACTTACCGCTACGCGAACGGGCGGCCTGAATGATCCAGCGCATCGCAAGCGCTTCGCGACGGTTATCCTTGATTTCTACCGGGACCTGGTAGGTCGAACCACCAACCCGGCGACTCTTGACTTCGATCATCGGCTGGACGTTGTCCAACGCAGCGTGAAATACTTCAACCGGGGTTTTATCTTCAACCTTGCGACCGATTTCGGCAAACGCTGCGTGGATAATTGCCTGGCTGGTAGCCCGCTTGCCGTCAAGCATCATTCGATTCACAAACCGGGAAACGGTCACGTCGTTATAAATGGGGTCGGCGATCGGCGGTTTGCGCTGCGGAATATGTCGTCGTGGCATATCGTCCTCCTACGCCTTCGGCCGCTTGGTGCCGTATTTGGACCGGCCCTTACGGCGGTCTTCGACGCCCAACGTATCTTTTGTACCCCGCACGATGTGGTAACGCACACCGGGAAGGTCCTTGACCCTGCCACCACGCAGCAGCACTACCGAGTGCTCCTGCAGGTTATGCCCGATACCCGGGATATACGCGGTTACCTCAATCCCGTTGGAGAGGCGAACACGGGCAACTTTGCGAAGCGCCGAATTGGGCTTCTTGGGAGTCACCGTCATAACCCGGGTGCAGACGCCGCGCTTCTGGGGGCAATCCTGCAACGCCGGGGACTTTGTGTTCTTCAACTGGCGAACACGTCCTTTTCGGATCAGTTGGTTAATTGTCGGCATCGTTTGTCATTCACTCCGTATAAATCGTAGAGCGGCACAGTACCAAAGAGCCTGTCGGCTGTCAAGCCTGTCCGCCGCCGGTCCGATATGAAGGCCCCTATTCGGCGACCTCCACCTCCACTTCCACGTCGGTCTCTTCCGTCTCTTCCTGCGCCTCTTTCTCGCGGGCGCGTTCCTCAAGGATCTCTGACACGTGGGCGTCAAGATCCTCCGTCTCGTCATCGAAGAGGCGAATCTCTTTGTAGTGCCGCATGCCCGTACCAGCCGGTATAAGGTGTCCGATCACTACGTTTTCTTTCAAACCCCGAAGCTGGTCGGTGGTACCGGCGATCGCCGCGTTGGTCAGCACCCGCGTCGTTTCCTGAAAACTTGCGGCACTGATAAACGACTCGATATTGCGACTGGCCCGGGTGACTCCAAGCAACAGCGGCCGCGCCACCGCGGGTTGACCACCCTGTTTCATTACGCGGCGGTTTTCCTCATGAAACTTGTACTTGTCGATCTGTTGCCCGAAGATAAACCCGGTGTCACCCACCTGCACGATCTCCAGTTTCCGCATCATCTGGCGGATGATCACGCCGATATGTTTGTCGTTGATGTTGACACCCTGGAGCCGGTACACCTCCTGCACCTCGTTCACCAGGAACGTCTGCAACGCGTTTTCACCGAGGATCGCAAGAACCTCGTGAGGATCGATTGCACCGTCACACAACGGTTCGCCGGCCTCGACCGCGTCGCGGTCCCGCACCAGCATGTGCCGCCCCATCGGGACCATATGCTTGAACTCGGTACCCCACCCGTCGACAACCTTCACAACCCGCTTGCCTTTGACGACGTTTTCCAACTTTACCTCGCCGCTGATCTGGGCGAGTACGGCGGCGGTTTTCGGCCGCCGCGCCTCAAAGAGTTCGCCGATCCGCGGCAGACCACCGGTGATATCCCGCGTCTTGGCACTTTCCTTGAGCATCTTCGCAAGGGTATGACCCTTTTCAATCCGCGTGCCGTCGGCGACACTCAGGTAGGCGCTGTTGGGCACCGCGTAGGTGAACACCTCGTTCCCGTCGTCATCCACGATGATCAGACCGGGTTGCATGTTCTCAACCGGATGCTCAACGATCTTGTTCTCGGTATTGCCGGTTTCCTCGTTCGTCTCTTCTTTCAGCGTGGTATTCTTGACGATATCCTTAAAGCGGATCGTCCCGGCGTACTCGCTGATGACCGGTTCACTGAACGGATCAAAGGAAGCGATCGTCTCCTCCGCGTCGAGAATCTGTCCCTCTTTGACGTGCAGCTCGGCGCCGTTCCGGATGTCGAGTCGCTGTTCCTGGGCAACCAGATACAGTTTTTTGTCCTGAATCACCGCGTAGGCGTTGTCCTCTGCGGGAACCTCTTCTTTTCCCCGGGAGAGGACGATCTGGCCTTTGACAACCTTCTCTTCCGGCTTCACGAGGACTTTGTCTTTGGCGCCGATCTCGTAGTCCGTTATGATCCGCGAGGCGTAGAGATACCCCTTTCTGGTAAAGAGGACGGTGCCGTCGTCAAGACTGACAATGCTGCCCTCGATGCGGCGTACCAGCGACGGGTACTTGAGATATGTCCGGTTTTCTTCACTGGATTTCGTCGCCGCACCACCGATGTGGAACGTCCGCATCGTCAACTGGGTTCCCGGTTGACCGATAGACTGGGCGGCGATAATACCGACAGCCTCCCCGATATTGACAACCCGGTTATCCGCCAGGTTACGGCCGTAACACCTTTGACAGACGCCGTATTTGGCCTCGCAGGTAAGCACCGTCCGGATTCGAACCTTTTCGATCCCGGCGATTTCAATCTCTTCCGCCTTTTCGTCGCTGACCTCTTCGTTCACGTCCACAATGACGTCACCGGTAATCGGGTGTTTTACCCGCTCCAGAGTGAACCGGCCGCGGATCCGGTCGGAGAGCGTCTCCACAACCTCTTCACCGTCTTTCAGAGCGGTCATGTCGATTCCGTTGATCGTCCCGCAGTCCTCTTTGGTAACGACCACGTCCTGGGCGATATCCACAAGGCGGCGGGTAAGGTATCCCGCGTCGGCGGTTTTCAGCGCCGTATCCGCGAGCCCTTTCCGGGCACCGTTGGTGGAGATGAAGAACTCGATAACCGACAGCCCCTCTTTGAAGTTGGAGCGGATCGGCAGCTCGATGATATCACCGGACGGTTTGGCCATGAGCCCGCGCATACCGGCGAGCTGACGTATCTGACTTCGACTACCGCGCGCTCCCGAGTCGGCCATCATGAAGACCGGGTTGAATCCGTGGCGGTCGCCACGCAGGTTGGTCATCATCTCGTTGGTGAGGTCTTCGTTGGTTTTACTCCACACCTCAACAACTTTGTTGTAACGCTCATCCTGGGTTATGACACCGGTCAGATACTGGTTCTGAATCGCCGCAACCTCAGCGTTTGCCGATTCAATCATTCCGCCTTTGCTTTCCGGAATGAGAATATCGTCAATTCCAATCGTTGCACCGAAGAGCGTGGCGTACCGGAAACCCATGTTCTTGATGACATCCAGCATATTCACCGTCACCGCAGGTCCGTACTCCTGATAAATCGAGCTGATAAGGCGGCGCAGTTCCTTGTCACCCAGCGCTTCGTTGACAAAGGGAATTTCCGCGGGCATCTCTTCATTCAGAAGCACCCGCCCGGCGGTGGTATCGATGACTTCCCCGTTCACCGGCACCTTGATCAGCGCAGCGTACTCAATCGCACCGGCATCACGGGCAAGAATAACGTCCTGAAGCGTGGGAAACGACTTGCCTTCGCCGCGCGCTTCAGGGCGCGCCCGGGTCAGATAGTTGATACCGAGAACCATATCCTGACTGGGAAAGACGATCGGCTGCCCGTTGGCCGGGTCCAGCAGGTTGCGCGAGGAAAGCATGAGCGTCCACGCCTCAATCTGAGCGGCCTGCGTCAGCGGAACGTGAACCGCCATCTGGTCACCGTCAAAGTCGGCGTTGTAGGCGTGACACACCAGCGGATGCAGCTTGATCGCTTTGCCGTCCACCAGCACAGGCTCAAACGCCTGGATACCGAGACGGTGCAGCGTCGGCGCACGGTTCAACATGACCGGGTGTTCTCTGACAACCTCGTCAAGAACGGCGTAGACCTCGGGGGTAGCCTGTTCAACCAGCGTCTTGGCGCGCTTGATGTTGAAGACCACGTCCTTTTCGACGAGTTTCTTCATGATGAACGGCTTGAACAGTTCCAGCGCCATCTTTGTCGGCAGACCGCACTGGTGGAGCTTGAGCTCCGGACCCACGACGATTACCGAACGGCCGGAATAGTCCACCCGTTTACCCAGCAGGTTCTGCCGGAAGCGCCCCTGTTTACCTTTGAGCATGTCGGAAAGGCTCTTCAACGGTCGGTTGCTGGCACCTTTAACGACCCGCTTCTTTTTACTGTTGTCGAACAACGCATCCACCGCTTCCTGAAGCATCCGTTTTTCGTTGCGGATAATGATATCGGGAGCGTTGAGCGTCAGAAGCCGTTTCAGACGGTTGTTGCGGTTAATGACGCGTCGGTACAGGTCGTTGAGGTCGCTGGTGGCGAAACGCCCGCCATCAAGCTGAACCATCGGGCGCAGCTCCGGCGGAATCACCGGAATAACGTCCATCACCATCCACGCCGGCTCGTTACCGCTGTCGCGAAAGTTCTCCACGATCTCGATGCGTTTCAGCAGCCGTTTGTCCGATTTGACGCCTTTTGTCACCATCAGTTCCCGGAGTTCCGCCGAGAGCGCCTCCAGGTCCAGCTCCTCCAGGAGTGAACGAATCGCCTCCGCACCGATACCGGCGGAAAACGACATCCCGTAGTGCTCCTTGGCCTCGATGTAGTCCTCCTCGGTAAGGAGGTCCATCTTTTTGAGATCCGTGTCACCGGGATCGATAACGATGTATTTTTCGTAGTACAGAATTGAGCGCAACTCGGACACGGAGAGGTCCAGCAGAAGGCCCATACGGGAAGGCACCGACCGATAGTACCAGATATGCGAAACGGGGCTGGCCAGTTCGATGTGTCCCATCCGTTCCCGGCGAACCTTGGGATGCGCCACTTCCACGCCGCAGCGGTCGCAGATAACACCCTTGTACCGGATGCTCTTGAACTTTCCGCAGTAGCACTCCCACTCTTTGGTCGTACCAAAGATGCGCTCACAAAACAGCCCGTCTTTCTCCGGACGAAGTGTCCGGTAGTTGATCGTCTCCGGTTTTTTCACCTCTCCGTAACTCCAGGCGCGCACCTGTTCCGGAGAGGCCAGTTTTATCGTAATCGAATCAAAATCCTGAATATCTCGCATACCGGGTCCGCTCCTTAGAAGTTACTGCCTTGCCGGTTAATAAGTTCCTCATCCCGTTCGGTGAGGGGAACCTGCTTTCCCTTGGAATCGTAAATTGACATGTCCAGACCGAGTCCGCGCAGCTCCTGCACAAGGACGTTGAACGACTCGGGGACGCCCGCCGAGGTTGCCGGAAGGCCTTTGACGATGCTCTCGTAGATCTTGGCCCGTCCATTCATGTCATCGCTCTTGATCGTGAGCAGTTCCTGCAGCGTGTTTGCCGCACCGTACGCCTCCAGCGCCCAGACCTCCATCTCACCGAGCCGCTGCCCACCGAACTGCGCTTTACCGCCCAGCGGCTGCTGCGTAACAAGGGAGTAGGGACCGGTTGACCGGGCGTGCATCTTGTCGTCCACAAGGTGGTGCAGTTTCAACATATACATAACGCCGACCATCACCGGGTTTTCAAACTCCTCACCGGTGCGACCGTCGTACAGCGTTGTCTTTGAAGACGCAGGCAACCCCGCCGCTTTCAGTTTGTCGGCGACCTGCGCATTGGTTGCCGACTCAAACACCGGCGTGGCGTACCATTCGTCGAGCCCGAGCGCCGCCCAGCCAAGTTCCGTTTCCAGAATCTGGCCAAGGTTCATCCGGCTGGGAACGCCAAGCGGGTTCAGACACACATCAACGGGAGTCCCGTCGGCCATGTACGGCATATCCTCTTCCGGGAGAACCCGTGCGATGACGCCTTTGTTACCGTGGCGCCCCGCCATTTTGTCGCCCTCACGAAGCTTGCGCTTGGTTGCGATCATCACTTTGACCGTTTGTTCCACACCGGGAGAGAGGTCGTCGCCCTCGGCGCGACTCAGGCGCTGGATATCGATCACCGTGCCCTCAACGCCGTGGGGAATCTTCAGGGACGTGTCACGCACCTCTTTCGCTTTTTCACCAAAAATCTGGTTGAGCAGCTTAAACTCCGGCGTCGTCTCCGTATCGCTCTTGGGCGTCACCTTTCCAACGAGGATGTCACCGGACCCGACTTTGGCCCCGACGCGAACAACGCCCTCGCCGTCAAGCTTTGCCAACGCCTTGTCACTGACGTTGGGGATGTCGTTGGTGATCTTTTCCGGTCCCAGTTTCGTTTCACGGACGTCGATGGAAAACTCTTTGATATGGACGGAGGTGAAGATATCTTCCTTGACCACTTTTTCAGAGATCAGGATCGCATCCTCGTAGTTGTAACCGTTCCACGGGACAAACCCGACGATCACATTCCGACCAAGGGCGAGTTCGCCGTGGAACGTCGCCGGCCCATCCGCCACAGCATCTCCGGCTGCAAGCTTCTGCTCAAGCGACACGATCGGTTTCTGGAGGTAGCACGTATCCTGGTTGGTCCGTTGATACTTGATCATGTCGTAGACGTCCTGGTCCTGGGCGTCTTTCTTCTCGTCCGGGTCTACCACCACTTTTGTGCTCGACACGTACACCACGGTGCCGGCGCGGCGCGCCTTCACCAGTACGCCCGAGTCGTACGCGGTTTTCCCTTCCATCCCGGTTCCGACACGCGGCGGTTCAGGAAACACCAGCGGTACCGCCTGGCGCTGCATATTGGAACCCATCAACGCCCGGTTGGCGTCGTCATGCTCCAGGAACGGAATAAGCGATGCGCTGACACTGATAATCTGTTTCGGAGAGACGTCCATGTAGTCGATCTGTTCCGGTGAGCGGGTGGTGTAGTCGCCACTCCGGCGCACGGAGACCTGATCGTTTTCAAAATCACCCTTCTTGGAGACCGGAGCGTTTGCCTGAGCAATAAAGAACTTCTCTTCATCCATCGCAGACAGGTATTCGATCTCGTCGGTGACCTTTCCCTTTTTCACCGGCCGGTACGGCGTTTCAAGAAAACCGTACTCGTTTACCCGCGTGTAGTTGGCCAGCGAAACGATAAGCCCGATATTCGGTCCTTCCGGCGTCTCAATCGGACACATCCGTCCGTAGTGGGTGTAGTGAACGTCCCGAACCTCAAAGCCGGCACGGTCCCGGGAGAGACCTCCCGGCCCCAGCGCGTTGAGCCGCCGCTTATGAGTGAGCTCCGAGAGGGGATTCACCTGGTCCATAAACTGGGAAAGCTGAGAGGAGCCGAAAAACTCCTTGATCGCCGCCACGATCGGCTTGATCGAAATAAGGTCCTGCGGCTTGATCGTCTCAGTCTCTTTCATCGACATTCGGTCTTTTGCGATCCGCTCCATCCGACTGAAGGCGGTCTTGAGGGAGTTGGAAAGCAACTCGCCGACGGAACGCACACGACGATTTCCGAGATGGTCGATGTCATCGACGTTGGCCTCCCCGATATACACCTTGATCAGGTAGCGCATCGTGTTGACGATATCGTCCCTGGTAAGGACAAAGTCCTCCGTCGGTTCGGGATAGTCGTACTTCTTGTTCAGTTTGTAGCGACCGACGCGGCCGAGGTCATACCTGCGGGACGAAAAGAACATGCTTTGAAAGTCTTTTTCGGCGCTGTCGATCGTGATCGGCTCACCGGGCTGGATAACCGCATAGATCGCGGTTATCGCATCTTCCTTGCTCTGTTCGTCGC
>JAQIBO010000330.1 GCA_027859055.1 Spirochaeta sp. | reverse complement strand
GGTGCGGACCAACGCGCCGAATCGCCTCACCGATTGAGTCTTCCTCTATATTCATATGAAAGGTATCAAGCAGAATTCGACATCCGGGATGGTCGATTTCTGCAACATAATCCACCGCTTCGTGCGAGTCGTTCACAAGAAACTGCTCGAAACGATTGAGCACCTCCACGTTGAGGACGACGTCGCGCTCATGCGCGTAGGGAGCGAGCTCTTTCATACTTTTCACACTTTGTTCCCGGATCGGTTGTTTATCTTCCATTCCCTCGGGCATCGTTCCGGGCCAGTAACTGTGAATCGTACCGCCGATCATACCGCCTCCCATTTCGGCGACGGCGTCGATCATGCGCTTCATATAATCGACGGCGCTGAGACGGATTGTCTCGTCCAGGGAGGATGTATCCTTCGATTCGGGCAAGCCGATACCGTAGGAAAGGACGATACCTACGTGTCTCATCCTGAATCCTCCTCATATCTCTCGTATCGGCGTGTAATCATCATGGAACAGCGAGCGTCGGATCGATCGCCGCGGCGACCTCTTTCATCGACGTCGCCACAGTTGTGGCGGCGCTCACCTGGGATGGCGCAGACGCGTCGGAGAAGTCGGAACGGTCTGTAAAACCAACACATCGCATGCCGGCAGAAAGGGCGGCCTGCACTCCGTTGGAGGAATCTTCCACCACCCAACACTCCGCGGGAGATACGTCTAGGCATGCGGCGGCGGTCAGAAATATCTCCGGATGCGGTTTCCCGTTGGTAACATCGTCGCCACTGATAACGCAGCTGATAACGGCCGACAACCCGGCAGTGCTCAGCACCAGGGAGATCTGTTCCTCCGGTGCGGATGAGGCGACTGCGACCCGCCAGCCCGCCGCTGATGCCGCGCGAACCAATTCCACGCTGCCGGAAACAAATGGTATCCCCTGACGCCGTAGCGCTCCCATATAACGCCGCCGTTCTTCATCCACCGCAAAGTCGACAGACAGTCCCGCGGCGGCCCATTCCCGTGGATGCGCGGTGGCAACGCCCAAAAACGTTGCGTAGCTGCTCATTCCGAGATATCCGAGATGCTCCATAGCTGCCACACGAAGCCCGTAGGAGTCGAACAGCTCCTGCTCCACCCGCCGGTGAAGGGGCTCGCTGTCGATCAGAACTCCGTCCATGTCAAATACAATCGCCTGCATCGCAACCTCTTCCCGCCGCTCAAGCTGGAACTCCCGGACCAGTTTGCGTATCTTCGTATATATGCCACTGATCTCACAAGGACCTGAGGAGGAGCAACGGTACATCCTCTTTGTCGACGATGAGCCGGCGATTTTGACTTCACTATACCGCCTGGCGCGTGAATGGGCGGAGGACCGGGGCTTGACGATCCGAACCGCGGAGTCCGGTTCCCGGGCGCAGGAAATCCTTGAAGAGATCGGCGAGGACGTCTGGGTCATGGTGAGCGATCTGAAAATGCCGGGCATGAGCGGCGCCGCCCTGATCGAACAGACCCGCGCGGCGTTTGCCCATATCGTGACGATGGTGGTCACCGGATACGCGGATCTAGCGCAACTGAACCGGACGATCCACGCGGGTATTTTCGCCTATGCGTCCAAACCGTGGGACAATGACGAGCTGTTGCGCGAGATCGACCGCGCATATGAGCACGCCCGTATTCAACGGGATAACGCACGGTACGTCCGCACCCTCGAGACAGAACTCAGCTGGGCGGGAGAGCTGCAGCAAAAACTACTGGAGGTGGAACTGCCCGCCCGCCGGGATATGTCGGTGGAGATCACCTACCGCCCCCTTCCCTGGTTGAGCCGTGGCGGCGACTACCACGATGTGATTCCCTTTGGTGATGACGGGATTATCATCATGGTCGGCGATGTCTCCGGACACGGTGTCCGGGCGGCGTTTGTCACCGCGTTTCTCAAAGCGATGATCTACCGGGGGTATGTTCGCCAACAGCTATCCGGCGGCTTCTCTCCTGCGGCGTTTCTGGCGTGGCTCAATCAGCACATTATCGATCAGTTCACCGGTATTTCCGATGTGGTGCTCACGTTTTCCGCCTCCTTTCTGGACGTGCGGCGCCGCCGGCTTATCACCGCCGGGGCGGGAAACGAGACCGTCTGCGTGACCCGCGCGGCCGGCGATTTCTGTGTCAACGCCAGCGGTCCGATGATCGGTGTAGCCCGGGACGTTTCTTTTACCGATGTGACCACCGACCTGGAACCCAAAGATACGATCACGTGCATGACCGACGGCATGTACAAGAATCACAAACAGGGGCACCGGCTTCCAGCTGAAACGGTTCTTCGGCTGTTGCGGGAACACCCGTTCGGCGCCAACGACGTACTGGTCCGCGCGTTTGCCCAGGCGCTGGCGATGCCTGAACCGGCGGACGATATCACGATGATCCGGGTCCAGATCAGATGAACGCGCATACCGTTCTTCTCGTTGACGACGACACGATCGTCCACCACCGCCTGACCTCGATCGCCGCAACGTTGGAGATGGGACTGGTCACCGTGGGCGACGCCGAGCAGGCACTGGCGACCCTTGCGGAGCACCCGGAAGTAGACCTTGTCATGCTGGACATCAACCTGGAGTCGTCTGTCAGCGGTCCGGAACTGGCAAAAAAGATCCTCGCCGCGCAGGAAATACCGGTCGTCTTTCTCACCGCATTCGACGGTCGCCAAACGATGGAACAACTCACGTCGATCACCCACTTCGGCGTGGTTCTCAAGATCAGCAACGACTTCGTGATTATGGAGTCGATCAGGAAAGCGTACCGTCTCTATCAGGCGCACCAGGACCGGATGGAACAGGAACATCGGTACCGGGCGTTGGACGAGTCGATGCGGGAAGACCACGCCCGGCTGGAGCATCTCAACCGTCAGTTGTTCTCCATTCGGGAAGTCCACAACGTTCTGGTCCGTTCCACCGACCCGGTAGAGTGCATTCAGAGCGCGTGCGGCGTTCTGGTGCGCAGCAACGCGTACCGGTCTGCATGGATCATCCTCGACCCCTGGGAACTTGACGACCAACAACGCGCCGGTTCCGCCGGTACGATCGCCTCAGGGCGGGAACTGTTGAGCGTACTTGACGGCGAAGCACCCGGTTGCGTTCAAACCCCGGAGTTTCGAGAGAACGGATTTTTCGCCTACAACGACAGCCTCACCGAATGTCCCGAATGCCCGTTACAGCGCATTCAGGGAGATCTCGCGGGGATGACCACCGTCCTCGAATACAACGGGCAGCGCCTCGGGGTATTTTCGGTGGCACTGGAACGGTTTCACCATGGCGATGGCGACACGGCCCAGGTGTTTCGGGAACTTGGCGCGGATATTTCGCTGGCGATCAGTACGATGTATCAACGCGCCCTCGCAGCACGGACAGAGCGGGAAACGGTTCAGCAACAACGCCGGGTGAATTCGTTCTTCCAACACTCTCCCATGGGCATCGTTACCCTCGACCGGGAGGGCCGATTCCTTTCAAGCAACCCGTTCTTCCAAACCTGGATCGGCTATTCCGAGGAGGAGCTGACGCAGACGACGTTTCTCGATGTACTCGCCCAGGTTCCCCGCTCGGTGCGACGTTTTTTCGCCAAAGCAACCCAGATCCCGGTGTCACCACAACGTGCCACCCTGGTGTTTCACCGGGAACACGGGAAAAACGTCGTTGGCGAAGGAGTGATCGTTCAAATCCTGGACGAAGACGGGATGGAACCGATGATAATGGTGGTCGTCGCCGACGTTACGCGACGGAAGGTTGCCGAACTCCGGCTGGAAAAGACCAATGCGGACCTGCGTCGCTCGGAAGCGCGGTATCGTTCCCTCTTCGAAGATGCGGCAAACATGGTGTTTGTCACCACCCGGGACGGGACGATCGTTGAGGTCAACGAGGCGGGAGCGGACATGCTCGGCGTCGATACGCCACAGGAGCTTACGGGCCGGACCGTGAATGAGTTCTACCTCGACATCCAGGACCGGCAGTATTTCCTGGAGGAGATGGATGCCAACGGCTACGTAAAAAACATGGAGATCATCCTTCGGGCGCGCTCGGGAGATACGATTTTCGGGTCCGAGACCGCTACCATCGTCCGCGGCAGCGTAAGTGAAACGGGTGAGCCCCTCTACCAGGGGGTCATTCACGACATCACCCATCGCATCCGGTCCGAACAAGAGTCGCTGCAACGTTCCCTCGAGCTGAGCGAAACCAACGAGGCACTTCGCAAAACGCAGGAAGAGCTGGTCCGCAAGGAGAAGCTCGCCTCGATCGGCCAACTCTCCGCCGGGGTCGCCCATGAGATCAACAATCCCCTCGGTTTCGTGCGCAGCAACCTGTCGGCACTTCGTCGCTATATCGGGAAGTACCTGCCGTTCCTGGAAGCGTACCGGGACGGGCGCGAGGCATCGCCGGCTGAGGTGACCGCAAAACTTGAGTCGGTCTGGACGACCAATCGGATTGAAGGCACCCTCGATGACCTCCTTGATCTCTTCTCTGAAACGGAAGAGGGAATCCAACGGATCATCGCAATCGTCACCAACCTGAAAGACTTTTCCCGCGCTGGAAGCGACGAGGAGATGGACGATTATGACATCAACAAGGGTATTGAAAGCAGCCTGGTGATCGCCCGAAACGAGTACAAATACGTTGCCGAGGTAACCATCGACGCCGGAACGGTACCTCCTTTGCCGTGTAACGCCAACGAAATCAATCAGGTCCTGCTGACGCTGGTTGTCAACGCCGCCCAGGCGATCAAGGGTGCCGGGAGAAGCGATGGCCTCATCACGATCTCCACGTGGGCGGATGACGATGCCGTGTATTGCCGCGTGGCGGACGATGGTCCGGGAGTACCGGAAGATGTACGGCATCGGATCTTTGAACCGTTTTTCACCACAAAAAAAGCTGGTGAAGGAACGGGACTTGGTCTGAGTATCGCGTATGATATCATAGTGAATCGACACCAGGGGACGATGACATTGGACAGCGCGACAACGAACGGCGCGGCGTTCACGCTGGGAATCCCGAGGAGACCACATAGTGGCACGTAGTGAGACCTACAACCTTTTGCTCGTTGATGATGAGCCCAACATACTCAGCTCCCTCAAACGGCTGTTTCTGGAGCTTCCCGATACGGAGGTGTTCACCGCCGAGAGCGCCGTGGAAGCGTCAAAAATTCTTAAACAGGACGCTGTCGACCTGGTTATTTCCGACGAGCGAATGCCAAAGATCGAGGGGCACAAGTTCGTTCAATTTGTGAAGAAACACTACCCGGACACGCTGCGCATCATCCTGACCGGCTATTCCGATATGGAAGCGATGCGCGAGGCGGTGAACCGTGGGGACGTGTACCGCTATCTGTTCAAACCGTGGGACGACAACGAACTGCTCGTTATCGTTCGCAACGCCCTCGAGCACGCCCGCGTCGGCCGGGAACGGGACCAACTGAACAAACAGCTGACCGAACTTGTCCACAAACGAACCGACGAGCTGCAGAAAGCGCTGGAATACATTAAGCGGCAACAGCAGGAAACTGAGGAATCGCTGAAAAACACGTTTGTGTTTTTGGATAACGTCATTTCAATGATCGGTTCCGAAACAACGACTGAGTCGATCTCCAACAAGATCGCTCGCCTGGCGCGCGTGTTGGCGGAGGCCCAGACCTCCGATGCGTCGACGCTGCGTCTGTGCGAGATGGCATCGTATTTCTTTCAGATCGGCGCGTTGAGTCTCGGGAAGGGAATCGACGGGACGATCGACAGCCGCGGGAAAATCGTCCCGGAAGTACTGGAGATGAGCGACCACCTTATCGGCCGAACACTGAAAGTCAGAGATCTCGCGGCAGGGATACGTCATATCAGAGAGCATTGGAACGGCTCGGGCCACCCGGACGGATTATCCCACGAAGAAATACCCCTGGTTTCCCGGGCGGTCCGAATCGCCTTTGACTACTACGCCGCGGTTGACCTTCGCAACCTGGATGGCAGTGAGGCGGTAGAGATGTTGCGGATCGCCGCGGGCCGGGTGTACGATCCCGCGTTGGCTGAGCACGCCGCTTCGCGGTTATCGGAGCAATCTTACACGGAGACGACGCGTCTTCGCATAACCAAACTGGTTCCCGGCCTGGTGCTGGGCTACGATCTCAAGCTGGATAACGGGATGACGTACCTTGCCGCCGGCACCGTACTTTCGCCGGAGATGGTGGAAAGCGTAGTTGCCCGCGTGAAAGCGCCGCAGTTTCCGCTGTCCGCGGAGCGGGACGTATTGATCAGGAAACGGACGGACCAGGAATGAATCTGACCCGCCAGCAACGAGACCTTCTACACCACGAAGACCAGAAACTTACCGTCAACGTCGTGCCGACAGATGACGACGAAACGCTGGTTCTCGCTATCGCCGGCAAAGTTGATACCGACAACAGCCCCGTCGCCGCAAAAATTTTCAAACGCGTCTTTGAACTCTCCCCCGTCCCCGGAACCCTGATCCTGGAAACCGGACGTCTCACCTACGCGTCGTCCACCGGAATCGGGATGGTTGCGGCGATTCAGATCGATTGCCGGAAAAATGGCGTACGTCTCAAAGTTGCCAACATCAACGACAGCGTCAAGAAGATCTTTGATCTCCTGGGATTCAGCGCGTTTTTTTCCTTCATCACCTGGCCGTGAACGGCGTGAGACCGGAACGCCATGCGGATAGGAATACGGTGGCAAATATGGTATACTGGCACGACAACACACAGAGGAGAATCTCATGAAATCACTCGTAGACCAAGTGCAGGAAACGCTGTTGATGGGCCCCGGACCCTCGTCGGTACCCCCGGAAGTGTACAGCGCACTGTCACAATACAGCCTCGGCCACCTCGATCCCTTCTTCATTCAGATAATGGATGCGATAAAAAGCCAGCTCCGGGAGGTGATGAACACGACCAACCAGATCACCCTCCCGATGTCCGGTACCGGAAGCGCCGGCATGGAAACGGTGTTGGTGAACCTGATCGAACCGGGGGACAGCGTCCTGGTCCTGATAAACGGCGTCTTTGGCGGTCGCATGAAAGAGATTGCAACGCGCCTGCGTGCAGACGTGGATGCGCTGGAATTTGAATGGGGCACGCCGGTGAAAACCGCGGATGTGAAAGCGCAGCTGGCAAAAAAGAAGTACAAACTGGTTGCCGTTGTTCACGCGGAGACCTCCACCGGCGTCGCCAACCCCGTGGAAGAGATCGGGAAGCTGGTGCACGAAAACGGCGCCCTTTACATCGTTGATGCGGTCACCAGCCTGGGCGGAATGCCGGTTATGGTCGACGACTGGGGCATCGACGCGCTCTACAGCGGAACACAGAAGTGTCTCTCCTGCCCGCCGGGGCTTTCACCGGTGACGGTGTCGGAACGTGCCGCCGACGTGATCCGTAACCGGGAGAGCAAAGTGCCCAACTGGTACCTGGATCTCAATCTCCTGATGAACTACTGGGAGGGAGCCACCCGGGCGTACCATCACACCGCACCGATCAACATGAACTACGCCCTCTACGCAGCGTTGAAGGTTGTGCTTGACGAGGGGCTTGCCAACGTGTGGAAACGCCACGCCGAAGTTCACCAATACCTGATCGAACGCCTTGGCGAACTGGGCTTCACGATGCTGGTGGAAGAGGGGGCACGTCTGCCGATGCTCAACGCGGTGGTGATCCCCGACGGCGTTGAAGACAAAGCCGTTCGCGGTCGCCTGCTCAACGAACACCGGATCGAGATCGGCGGCGGACTTGGTGCCCTGGCAGGCAAGATCTGGCGCGTCGGTATCATGGGCCATACCGCCCGCAAAGAATCGGTGGACCGTCTCGCCGACGCACTCAAGCAGATTATCTGATATACTGCGCAGATATGGAATCGAAGATAATCTACACCCTTACCGATGAAGCGCCCGCTCTGGCAACGTTTTCCCTCTTACCGATCATCAACACGTTTACCCGTGCCGTCGACGTCCCGGTAGAGACGCGGGATATCTCGTTGGCGGCACGCATTCTCGCCGCCTTTCCCGATCATCTCAAACCGGATCAGCGCGTCTCCGACGACCTGGCGGAGCTCGGTGAGCTCGTCAGGCAGCCCGATGCCAACGTCATCAAGCTTCCAAACATCAGCGCATCGCTACCGCAACTCCACGCGGCTATCGCTGAGCTCCAGGAGCACGGGTTTGCCGTTCCCGACTATCCCGCAAACGCGACATCGGAAGCGGAGCGCGCTATCCGCCGACGCTATGACAGGATCAAAGGGAGTGCGGTGAACCCGGTCCTTCGGGAGGGCAACTCCGACCGCCGCGCCGCCCGGGCGGTAAAAGCGTACGCCCGCAAGTACCCCCACTCGATGGGCGAGTGGAGTTCCGATTCGCAATCCCACGTGGCAAGCATGTCGCAGGGAGACTACTACGAGAGCGAGCGTTCCACCGTGGTACCCACCGCCACCACCGCGACTATCAGATTCCGTCCGAAAGACGGTGCGTCGCGGGACCTCACGACGGTCCCGCTGACTGAAAAAGAGGTTATCGACGCCGCGGTCCTCCGGCGCCGGGAGCTGCGGGAGTTTGTTGCCACGCAGATCGACGATGCGCGTGACCAGGGGGTCCTGTTCTCGGTCCATTTGAAAGCCACGATGATGAAAGTGTCGGATCCGATCATCTTTGGCCACGTCGTGTCGGTCTTTTTTGAAGAGGTGTTTAAAAAACACGCGGACACCTTGGCCCGGTTGCAGATCACTCCCAACAACGGCCTCGGCGACCTCTACGCGAAGATAGCAACCCTGCCGGAAGCGCAGCAGGAGGAGATCCGCGCTGATATCCAGGCGTGCTTTGACCGGGGGCCGGCGGTGTCGATGGTGGACTCCGACCGCGGCATCAGCAACTTTCACGTTCCCAGTGATTTCATTATCGATGCCACCATGCCCGCCGCAATTCGCGCCTCCGGGAAGAGCTGGAGCCCGGCAGGCACGATGGAGGACACCAAGTTTGTCATTCCCGATCGTTCCTACGCGTCGGTTTACCAGACGGTGATCGACGACTGTAAACGCAACGGCGCCTTTGACCCGCGCACGATGGGCAGTGTTTCCAACGTGGGACTGATGGCGCAGAAAGCGGAAGAATACGGCTCCCACGACAAGACGTTTGAGATGGACGGCCCCGGCACCGTTGAGGTGGTCGCCGAAGACGGTTCGGTCCTGCTGACGCGAGAGGTGGATACGGGTGACATTTTTCGTATGTGTCAGGTGAAAGACGCGCCGATCCGGGACTGGGTCAAACTCGGCGTAGAGCGTGCCCGCGCCACGGACAGTCCGGCGGTGTTCTGGCTGGACGAGAACCGCGCCCATGACGCACAGCTTATCGACAAAGTTCGCGAGTACCTTCCGCTGTACGACACAACCGGACTGGATATCCGCATCATGGCACCGAAGGAAGCCACCGCGTTCAGTGTTGACCGGGCCCGGGCCGGGAAGGACACCGTCTCGGTAACCGGAAACGTTCTGCGCGACTATCTCACCGATCTGTTTCCGATTCTGGAACTGGGCACCAGCGCGAAGATGCTCTCAATTGTGCCGTTGATGAACGGCGGCGGTCTGTTTGAGACCGGCGCGGGAGGATCCGCCCCCAAACACGTGCAGCAGTTTGTTCGCGAGGGACACCTGCGCTGGGATTCGCTGGGAGAATTCCTTGCCCTTGCGGTCTCGCTGGAACATCTGGCGCGCACCTTTGACAAGCCGGGAGCACAACTCCTCGCCGACGCCCTGGACACCGCAACCGGAGAGGTCCTGGAGAACGAGAAATCGCCGTCCCGCGTCGTCCACGAGCTGGATAACCGGGGGAGCCACTTCTATCTGGCTCTGTACTGGAGCCGCGCGATGGCGACTCAGGAGGGGGCGCCGGAGCTTCAGGAGCGGTTCACCGCCCTGGCACGCGCCCTGGAAGACGCGGAAGCCACCATCGTGAGCGAGTTGGAACGCGCCCAGGGCGATCCGGTGGACCTTGGCGGGTACTACCGGCCGGACCATGAGAAAGCGTCGCAGGCGATGCGACCAAGCATCACACTCAACGGAATCATCGATCGTTACACCTGATCGTCTCGTCCGCACCTCTGGAAAAGGTGGGCCGGCTCTTCTATAGTGGGGGCAGTGGACGCACTTAGAGAGCTACTCGCGCAGCACGCACTGTATTCCCTTGGGATTCTCCTGCTTCTCGGATTTCTGATCGGCAAGATCGTCAACCGGATCAAACTGCCGGAGATCACCGGGTACATCATCTCCGGGCTTCTGGTCGGTGATTCCTTTCTCGGTCTGATTCCGCACCATATGGGCGAGGGCCTCGGACTGGTCACCGAAGTCGCCCTTGGCATGATCGCAATTACGATCGGCGGAGAGTTTTACTGGGTCAAGCTCAGACGGATGGGGTCGGCGATCGTTATCGTCACGGTAGTACAGCTGTTCGCCGCGTTTGTCCTTGTATCGGGTGTGCTTGTCCTGTTGGGAATGCCCGCGCCGTTTGCACTGCTCCTTGGCGCGATCGCATCTGCCACCGCTCCGGCGGCAACGGTCGCAATCGTCCAGAGCCTGCGTGCCCGTGGCCAGTTTATCGACTACCTGTACGGCGTCGTCGCCCTTGACGACGCGGGCGCGGTTATCCTGTTCGGAGTTGTTTTTGCCGTGGCAAGCAGTATCCTTGGCGATGTCGGTGCAGCTGCCGGTGCTGCCGGCGCGGCGGCCGCTCACGGGGGCGGAGCGCTTTCAATCGTCCTGCACTCCTTTGCGGAAGTCGGGTTTTCGCTGGTCCTCGGCGCGGTTACCGGACTGCTCATTCATCTCCTCGCGCGCAAGCGAACCAATTCCAACGAGGTACTGATCACCACCCTGGGAATGCTCTTTCTCTCCACGGCGCTGGCGATCTCCTTCAACCTGTCGCCGCTGCTGACCAACATGGCCGCCGGGGCGGTAATCATCAACATCTCCCCGGATAACCACCGGATTTTCCGGATTCTCAAGCCGTTGACACCGCCGATTTACGCCCTCTTTTTCGTCATAGCCGGGACGGAGTTGCGTCCGGAAGTGTTTGTCGACCCACACATCCTGATGCTTGGTGGCGCCTACATCATCGCCCGGGCGATTGGCAAGTACAGCGGCGTCTGGGCGGGGTGCCGCATCGCGGGAACGACACCGGCGATCAGGAACTACCTGGGTATCTGTATGTTACCCCAGGCAGGCGTGGCGATTGGACTGGTGCTGCTGATTGAAGCGTCTCCGGCGATGGCGGCCCTCCCGATGGAGTATCAGCCGATGATCAGCACGATGGTGAATATTATCTTACTGTCCGTATTTGTGAACGAACTGATCGGCCCCCCGCTTTCACGTATGGCGATCATTCGGGGTAACGAGATGCGGGAGGAACACTGATGGAAATCTACGAAATCCTGGAAAAACAGAGCTGCCGCGTCCAGGTTCAGGCAAAGAACAAAGACGAAATGATCTCCCGCCTCGCCGAGCTGGCCGCTGCAAGTGATGCGCTTGGCGACGCCACCGCGGAGACGATTCATACCGCGCTGGCTGAGCGGGAACAGCAGGGCTCAACCGCGTTCGGCAATGAGATCGCGATTCCCCACGCCCGCATCCCCGGGATGAAACGCTTTCTCCTGTACATCGTCTCCAGTGAACGTGGCGTTGATTTCGATGCCCTCGACAAGAAACGGGTAAAGCTGTTCTTTGTGATTCTTGGTCCACCGGACGTGGTTACGGATCACCTCAAGATCCTGGCGTTCGTCTCCCGCGCGTTGAGCCACACCAATCTCAAGCAGGAGCTGATCGCAGCCCGCTCGGAGACCGCGCTCTACGAAGCGTTTCTGCGTAACACCCAGACGGAGCACAGCGCCGACCGGAAGAACCGGGTGATGAAGCTGATGATCATCAACCTCTATGTGGAAGAGTTCCTGTACCGCGTCCTGGAGCTTTTTATCGAGGAAGGAATTGAGGGCGCCACGATCGTCGAATCCGCCGGAATGGGGCAGTACATCTCGAACGTCCCGCTATTTGCGGATTTTATCGGGTTTATGAACGAGAGCAAGCACAAGAGCAAAACGATACTGACGATGGTACCCGAGGAACACGTGGAAGACCTGATGAACGGTATCGAAGAAATAACCGGCGATATGGACAAAAAACAGGGGGCGATGGTCCTGGTTCTGGACGTCGCCGCATATCGCGGCAGCATGAACATGCTGTAGGGAGATTCATATGAATGTGAAAGAGACCGCATTTCTGAAAGTGATCGCCGACCTCTCGTTTCCCGAGAAAAAAGTGGTGATCAACCCCAACGATGGCTTCGATCTGGGGTTGATGATGACCGACGCGACGGTATTGTTCTATTACGGGCACAGTCCGGCAACCGTTGGGAGCGAGGATGCAAAACCGATCTACGGTAACATCTACCAGGCGAATGAATGCAAACTGGGTACCGTCGAGCTGAGCGCCAAAGCGGTGGAAAAGATGGGGAGCCCCAAAAACGTGCGTCTCCACCTGGTGCCGCAGGACACGTATCCGCAGGTACTCATAGAAACGCAGTAAAATCTTCACTTGATCCGGTGGTATTCCGTTAGTACACTGGAACAGCATCCGAAAAGGAGAGATCCATGCAAGGTTATCAGCAGGACGAACGTTACATCGAAGCGATGGGGTACTATCTCTCGGGCCAGTGGGTCGAGGCGGAAACGGCGTTTGAGGCGCTGGACCGCCAATTCCCCGACGAGGCGTTTATAAAACTCCTTCGCGGAAATATCGATTACTCCCGGGGCAACCTCGACACGGCGGTTGCGCGATACCGGGAAGCGATTGCCATCAAACCGACCGGTAACGTCTATTACAAACTCGGTGTCTGCCTGTACCGCATGGGGCACCTCAACGAAGCGCTCGAGGCGTTTGAAAACGTGATGAGCATGGGCAGCCAGTCCCACGCCATGGCAAGCTATTTTGTCGGTCTTATCAACCTGTTCCTCGGTGAAGATGACGGTGCATCCACGGCGTTTGACAGTTTTCACAAGGCATCCCCGGAGTCGATGATTGCCAACTTCTACCTGGCGCAGCTGAAGATCAAGCGCAAAGAGTTTTCAGAAGCCCTCGAACTCTTGAACGACCTGGTCCAGCAGACCCCGCAATTTGCCGAGGTTCATTATATGCTCGGTACCGTGCACTATGGGTTGCACAATAACACCGAGGCGATAAAATGTTTTCAACGTGCGCTGGATATCAATCCCGCGGACGAGAGAAGCAAAACCAAATTGACGCTGCTGACGGACGTGCAGTGGCCATAGGGAGAGAGCGATGAAGAAGTACGTATGCAACATGTGTGGGTATATCTACGACCCAGCTGAAGGCGACCCGGACACCGATATTGCCCCCGGAACCGCGTTTGAAGACCTGCCTGAAGACTGGGTATGCCCCGTTTGCGGCGCGGAAAAAGACGAGTTCGAGGTCGAGGAAGACTGAGCAATCGTTAATTCATACTATTTGGGCACCGCGTCCCGCCGGACGCGGTGTTTTTTTGTGCGGCCCGTATGTGCATCCGGTGGCCCTACTCCTCTTTCAGAACAACCGGGTCCACCAGATAGTGGCGCACAACCGTAAACGAGCCGTCCACGGTTTGCAGCTCCTCCTGTCGTACCGTCGCGGTAACGCGTATCGACGTCCCAAGATACTCCTCAAAAACGCGTTCTGCATCGTCGGGAACGATGTAGTCAACGTCGCCGTGCGTGACGACAAGATCGGTCAGCGGTTCGCTTCCGACGCGACGGACAACACCGGTGATTTCCACCCGCTCCGGCTCCGCGGAAGCGAGTGCCGGTAGCCATGCTCCTCCGGTGATGAGCACCAGCGTGCTCCATGCGAACGTCGCCACGAGTCGCTTACTGGCCATCACGTTCCATCTCGTCGTCAAACGGCATCCGTCGCCGAACCCCGATCGGGTAGATCAGGGGGGCACCGGTGCCAGCGGCAGATGAGCCGGAAAGGGTGGTGCCACCGGTGGTTGGGGTTTGAGAGGATGGGCCGGGATCGGCCACTGACGTTGATATCGGCGCACTGATACGCGGGGCAGGTTCATCCGGATCATAGTCACGTGTGGTATTCCATACCAATACCGGGTCTCCACTGTATACCGGTCCTTCAGTATCAACGGCAGATGAATTTGCGCCGAGGCCCGCATAGCCTATCTGCGGATCCGGGTCTGTGGGTTCAAAACTACCGTCCGTGTCGTTAAACACCCCCTCGCCGGGGGCCAGGTTTATCGAACTGTCGTTGGTGTCTTCCATGTGGTAGGTTAGCTGGTTCAGTACAGAGTCCCCACCAAATCCGTAAATCCCCGCGTCGTCAAGATACCGAAGCGCGAGGTACCAGTCCCGAATCAGCCCGTCGACGCTTGCCGCGGCACCGGGTATGCGGCTTGCTGCAGCAGCCTCAACCGCCTGATAGTCGTTCTGAGAACTGGCGATAATGTCCCGATAAATTCCCGCGCCGTTATCCGCGTGAATGCGCAACCACTGAAAAAAGATGTACGCCGTCGCGTAATCCGCCAGGACATCGCCGTTATCCCATACAAAAAAGTTGTTACCCAGCGCCATCGAACCGGCAGGATCCGCGTTGTAATAATCGATGCGCCCCTGACTGTGGCTTCCCGCGTACATGTACTCCGCCGACAGGGAGAGCCCCTCGTTGATCCACGTATCCTGTAATCCGCGATCCTCACGGAAGTAGTTCTCCACAAAGTTTACCAGGTGCTGAAACTCATGACTGACCGTCCGGAAGAACGTGTCGGAACCGACTCCGGCGGGATCAACGTCGATGTAGATCATATCGGCTCGGTTGGAGGCGTCCGTTGCAAACATGTCTTTCGGATCAAAATATCCGGCGATGTACCCGCCGATGCCTGAAAAGCCGTCTTTTATGTCGAGAAGCAGCACGATCACCCGCCCGTTCTGATCAAAGTCGCTCTCCGTCCCGTAATTGGAACGCACCATGCCGTAGATTGCCCGGTCAAACTCATTTGCTACCGCCTGTGCCGCCGACGCGGCCGCGGTCCGGCCGCTCTCGACATACACCAGCGCGGACGGTGATACCCCGTACAAATCCGCACTCAGCTGATACGGCGCCTCGCCGTTCTCAAAGTCAAGGGCATAAAACGTCCGTGTACCACCCGAGGACGAAGAGTTGTCGGAGTCCTCAAAGCACGGACAACCGCTCAACACGCCCAGCACCAGCGCGAGTGCGATCAAGCGGAATAGCATTCCTGTTCTGTCCCCCGGTAAAAACATGACAGCGTGTCTCCATCGGTAATATAACGAGGTAGCAGGACGATTCACAGATGATCGATATCGATAATAAGACGTATCAGCGCGACAATCGCTTCATATACGCGCTGTAATCCTTGACTACCGGGGTGTACCCATCGGTAAACAGCGAAGATGAGATCAGGAAATCGGCCGTCGCGCGGTTATTGGCTACGGGAATGTTATACAGGATCGAAATTCGCAAGAGCGCCTTCACATCCACGTCGTGTGGTTGCGGCTCCATTGGATCCCAGAGGAAGATCATCATATCCACCTTGCCCTCCGCTATCATCGCACCCAGCTGCTGATCGCCCCCGAGGGGACCGGATTTCAACTTGGTCATCCGGTATGTGCGGGTGTCCTTGAGGTCAAGCTTCTTCTGAATCGCCTCTTCCAGCAGGCCACCGGTGGTACCGGTGCAGATGAGGTGTTCCTTAATCAGAATCAGGTAGTTCCACTCGACCCACTCCACCAGGTCTTTCTTGCGGTTATCGTGGGCCACAAGCGCAATACGTTTCATAGGCACCTCCGTTCAGGGCCTATACTACCGCTATCCGTCGATATGCAATAGCGGTCGGTTCGGTCCCACCCGCGGATAAATCCTACCCAACACGAGCGATCCCGTGTAGGATAGCGCGACCATGACGCAACACACGGAGCATCCCGGCTCTCCGAAAGTCCTGAGAAACTTTCCCATAAATCCCGGCAAGCTTCCCTTCTTCTACGGGTGGGGAGTTCTCGTCTTTGGAACTCTTGGCATGGTGATGAGTGTTCCCGGACAAACGGTCGGGGTGTCGGTCTTTACCGACTTTCTCATCGAAGAACTCGCTCTCTCGCGCACGATCTTCAGTCTCGCCTACCTCGTCGGCACCGTGGGTAGTGCGCTCGCCCTTTCCCAGGCGGGGCGGCTCTACGACTACTTCGGCGGTCGGTTGGTTGGCTCCGTCGCGGCGCTCACCCTCGCCCTGGTCCTTGTGGGGCTCACCGTTACCCCGGCGTTAACGGCGATGATCGGGGGCTCGGTGGCGGCGTTCATCATTATTTCCATCGGCTTTTTTCTGCTGCGATTCTCGGGGCAGGGCATGCTCACCCGTGCATCCCGAAACATGGTGATGGAGTGGTTCGACGAGCGCCGCGGCCTGGCAAACGCGGTGATGGGCGTTTCGATTTCGTTCGGCTTCTCCTATGCGCCCCGGGTCTTTGACGACATCATCCAGCTCCAGGGATGGCAGGGCGCCTGGCGGCTTATGGCCGCGGCGATCTTCCTCTTTGCGCTGCTCGCCTTTCTCTTCTATCGGGACACTCCGGAGGCCCACGGCCTCCTCCCGGACGGTCCGCTCCACGGAAAGAGTAAGAACACCCACGCCGAGTCGCACGAGGGACGCCCCTTTACGCTACCGGAAGCGCGCCGGACCTACTCCTTCTGGGTGTTTGCGCTGACCTTGCTTGTCTCGGGCTTTGTAACTACCGCGTACACCTTTCAAATCGTTTCCATCTTCGCCGATGCGGGGATGACTCGGGCGCAGGCGGTGGCGGTATTTCTCCCGACGGCGCTCGTGGCGGTGACTTTTGAGTTTATCGGGAGCTTCCTTTCGGACTACATCAAACTGAAGTACCTGGCCATGCTTCAATTGACGGGACAGATGGTTTTGACCGTGTCCGTCTCTGTGCTTGCTCCCGGTTTCGCCGTGGTTGGTGTTATTGTCGGCCAGGGGATAATGCAGGGAATGTTCGGCATTCTCTCAAACGTCACCTGGCCCCGCTTCTTCGGGCGTGCTCATCTCGGGGCGATCTCGGGCTTCGCCACCGCCCTCACCGTGGCGGGCACCGCCGTTGGGCCGTACGCATTCAGCTTCGGCCGGGATCTCACCGGCGCCTACGCGACGCCGGCGCTCGTCGCCTGCGCCGTGGGAGCGGCGCTCTTTTTCGCCGCGACCAAAGCGGAGCGCCCGCGGTAGGCCAGGCGGGCGGCCACTGTTGACCCCTGTGAGACCGAGCCGTAGCTTAGAGGCAGGAGGCACCAATGCCCAAGACCATAGACAGAGAGACCGTCAAGGAAATGATAGACCGGGGAGACGATTTTCATCTTGTTGAAACTCTGATGTCCAAGGAGTACGAAAAGTGGCACCTCCCGGGGGCGATAAACATACACTTTAACAAGATCGGGAAAGAGGCGCGGGAACGATTCGATCCGGAGGACACGATCGTCGTGTACTGTCACGATGAACAGTGCCGCGCAAGCCCGATCGCCGCGGAGAAACTGGAAAAGATGGGGTACACCGAGGTGTACGATTTCGAAGGAGGAAAGGCCGCCTGGGAAGAGGCGGGCTACCCCACGGAGAGCTGACGCGACCGAACGCTACCGGCGGACGGCGTCAGAAGCGGTTGATAATTGAAACCCCGGTGTGGCGGAACTCGTTCATCTCCGCCAGGGCGGTGCCCGCTTCATCCAGTGAGATCCGCCGCCGGAACAGCTGATCCGCCGCGACCCGGCCGGACTGAATCATTCCAAGCAGTGCCGGATATCGGTGCGCCTGCATCCCGTGACTGCCGAGAATGCGCAGCTCCCGGGAAACGACCGGGGCCATCGGTATCGGGGGTGTGCCTTCCTGAGCAAGAAGCAGTCCTATCTGGATGTGGGTTCCCCGGATGCGAAGAGAGAGAATCGATTGGACCGCTGTGGTCGGGCTTCCCAACGCGTCGAGGCTGAGGGCCGCACCGCCGCCGGTGATCTCCCGGATCGCCTCCGGGACATCCTGAGTTTCCCGCCCGTTGATACGGACCTCCGCTCCAAAGCCGACGGCAGTTTCAAGCGCGTCGTCGTTGATATCAACGGCGATCACCCGCGCTCCCGCGGCAACCGCTATCATCACCGCGGAAAGGCCGACACCCCCGCACCCGTGTACCGCAACCCACATCCCCGGCTGGACCCGTCCCTGGTCAACAACGCCGCGAAACGCGGTCACAAAGCGGCATCCGAGGGACGCGGCGGTCTCGAAGGTCATCGATTCGGGAAGTGCTACCAGGTTCTCGTCGGCGTAGTCGATGGCGACGTATTCGGCGAAAGCGCCCCAGGCGGTGAACCCCGGCTGGAACTGCCGCTCGCACACCTGCTGGTTGCCGCTGCGGCACTGTTCGCAGCTGCCGCAACCGCAGACGAATGGAACCGTCACGTCCTCGCCGCCGCGGTAACGCTCAACCTGTCTTCCGGCGGCGACGACGGTGCCTGCCAGTTCGTGCCCCGGAACGTGTGGAAGGGTGATGTCCGGATCGTGTCCCATCCATCCGTGCCAGTCGCTCCGGCATAATCCCGCCGCTTCAACCTTCAGGACAACCCCGGCGGGTGATGGAGTCGGGTCGGGCAGAGTGGTGACGTACGGAAGCTGTTGAAACTGTTCGTAGTACAAACCGCGCACGGGTAGTTTCCTTTCAAACAAGAAGTATCTGCATTGTAGCAGAAATGGCAAGTTGGAAATGGCACGGTTCCCGTTCCATCTGTTTGGATGTAGAATCGTGGCTGAAACCGACACGCAATGGAAACCGAAACAGATTCCGACGGACAGCGCCACCGACGGGTTGGTGTCCTTTACATTCTCATCGCGGCGACCCTCTGGGGTGCGCTGGGACCTGTCTCAAAGGTCGCCTTCGTGGAAGGTGTGGCTCCCCTGGCGGTGGCGTTCTGGCGGGCCTTCCTCGGGTGGGTGTTCTTCTTCGTTCACGCCGTACTCCGCCGATCCGTGATGATCGAAAGACGTGACATGCCCGGGGTGATCCTCTTCGCCCTTGTTTCCGTTTCGGGTTTCTACGGATCCTATCAGCTGGCGGTGCACTACGGCGGAGCAGCCCGGGCGGCGGTGCTCCTCTATACCGCCCCCGCCTGGGTGGCGATCATGGCGGTACTGTTCCTCCGGGAAACGGTACGCGTGCGGACCGTCGTCAGCGTCGTGATCGCGATTATTGGCGTCGCGATGATATCTTTCTCCGGCGCCGGGCAAGGGCGTCTTGTAGGGAGCGCTCCGTGGATCGGAATCGTCTTTGGCCTGATCGCCGGGTTCACCTACGCTCTGTACTATATCGTTGGACGGCGCTTCCTCGACCGGTACTCGTCGGTCACGCTCTTCAGCTGGATTCTGATCGTCGGAGCGGCGGCGCTGCTTCCCTTTGTGTCGCTGCGGATCCCCTCACTGCGGGCGGGGTTCGCCCTGCTCTTCATCGGGTTTGCCGCGACGTACTGCGCGTATATCGCCTATTCCCTCGGTCTGGTGCGCCTCCGCTCCTCACAGGCTGCGGTGATCGCCACGATGGAGCCGGTCGTTGCCGCACTTCTCGCGTACGCCTTCTGGCAGGAATACCTCGGACTGAGCGGGTACATCGGCGCGGTTCTGGTCATCACCGGCGTGGTGATTCAATCGACAAGGTCGTGACTGTGTTTGTGAGCTGCGACCCGGCATCCGGGCGAATCGGTTTCTCGCCGGAGAGTGGTAAAGAAAGCAGGTGAACGCCCGCTCTATTCATTTGCCGCTCTGGCGCCAAAGCCTCCGCTTGTCAGAAGCCGCAGGATGAGGCGGGCAAACTCCCGGCTGACGCGGTCGGCGATCCCCTTGGCGGAGTGGAGTTTGTCCTCGTCGCTGGATTCCGCGCAGAATAGTTCGTTCAACACCCTAATTATTTCCGAGAGGAGCTTCTTTGTTCAACATTCTTTTGAATAGCGATGGCTCTGGTGTTGACGATGTTAGTTTATATTAATTAACTTATGTGTCCTGCCTGCAGGGAAGGAGCTGTTGTGGAAATCACCAAGGAAACAAAAGTATATGACATTCTCAGGGAATACGGGGACATTGCCGAGGTCATGGAGACCTTTGGTATCAGGCGGGTGGGTAACTACTCGTTGCGTCGTACGATTACGAAGTTTATTTCCGTCGAACGGGCCGCCCGTATTCATGGAGTCCCTCTGGAACAGATGCTTGCCAATCTGAAGGCGGCGACGGAACGGTAAGGATCAGATACATCATCACTCCCCATATGGCAGGGTGGACGGGTAGTTTTTTCAGCTCTCCTTCAGGTCTGGTTCATGTTTCGCTATCACAATTGCGTCAAAGATACGGGGCCGCACAGATGTGTATATCCCCGCTCTATGCGGCATGAGAAGGAACGAAGAATGAAAGGATCTTCACGACAGGGACGGTTCCGGACGGCAGTCGTCAGATTATTGGTATTGGCTCTCCTGACGGCAGGGTCCGTAACGGGGTATATCTCTGCGGCCGAGACAGGCTGCGCGGCTCTTGCTGAAGAGGCGCATACTTTTGCATATCAGGGAATAAATTCCTCTGAGACGGTATTATCGACGCTGGAAACCTACCGGGACCGACTGGCCGGCTGCTCTGCAATTTCGATGGACGGAGAAGGAAGGTATCTTCTCGCTACCATAGACTTTCTGCATGGACGGGTTGCACTGGACCAGGGTGAACAACGACTGGCAGAAGAAAAGCTGGTGTCCGTCATAAATGAAATGGAGCGACTCATAGATGAGCAGAACGAAACGTCCGGGGTCCTGACACTTCTGGCCGAGTCCTACATCACCCGGACGGAGTACAAAGGGAAGTTCTACGGTATGCGGGTCATCGGGGATGTGCGACGGCTTCTCGAAGAAGCGCTCTCCCTGAATCCTCTGAATTATCGGGCCCACCTTTCCCTTGCCCGGTATTACCTGAACGCACCGGCGGCCCTTGGTGGCGATCGGACCAAAGCGCGAGAACACGCTGAGATCGCCGGTGATTCGGAAGCGGACTACATCAGATTTGATGCCCTGCTGCTGATGTCGGAAATCTATTCGAAGCTGGGAGCTGACGGCAGTTCGGAGGATGCCATGGCCCGGGCCACGCAGATCTTTCCGTCCAACGAGAAGGTAAGGTAGGGCATAGAGGCGGTTCGCGGACTGGGCCATGTATTTCCCGAACGACTTCTCCGGGCTGTGAACCACCCGCTGTCGTCATCAGGGTGTCGTATTCTTCCAGCAGTCCTCTGTCCGTAAACTTCTTTGCCGAACGTCCGAGGTTCGTTGTGGGGGATCGTTTACGTAGGGGAAGTATCGTGCAATCTTCTATTTTGAAGATTCTCGAATTGCGGTCGTTTATGTCGGTAAGCGAGAGGAGGTGTACGAACTATGGGAGTAAAATTCGTCCGATTTAACCAGGATGAAGAGAACGCGTTAAACGCATTAGCACAAACGCTCTGTATGGCCACGTCCGGCGTTATTAAAAAGACACTTTGGGATTTTTACGAAGAAATACAGGATCGCGCCGATTCAGGGACGTAAATCGCTCACGATGAATGAACTATCGATCCGCTTTTTGTTGTCGCTTGATAATCGCCGCCATGTGACGGAGTGCGTCGTTTACGGAGTCATGGTCGGGAAAGTACTCAACCACGTCCGGGTCTAACACGACTACGTTAGTACCTTCCTGATATCTTTTGGCGTACTTACCCCGGACTCCTCCGGAAAAGTCATATTCGCTACGCATTTCCTGGTCATCTTGTGCTTTCTTCATAGTTTCGTCTTTCACTCCCGGTCGCTGTTCGTGCGCTGATTATTCGCACACGGTTATTACGATCAGTGTGTACTACTACTAACAGTCTACCCCTATGGGATTGCCCGATCAACACGAATCGGTATTCGTCAGTCGAATGGAGAGGATCGGGAATCGTAATCGAAAAGATGTCGCCAAAAGCGCCGCTTGCTTCGTCGAACGTCACACCGTGTTTCGATTCATTTGAACGTGCTTTCTCGTGATCCCACTCGAATGTCAACGGCATTGTCGCTCAACCTCCGAAAATGTGAAATCGCGAGTACACGCCTCAGCTTCACCCGCAGTAAGTACGTAGCCTCCACCCCATCATATCGCCCGAGATAATGGTTGTCATAGCCCACCGCTCGCTCTGGCGCCAAAGCCTCCGCTTGTCAGGAGCCGCAGGATGAGGCGGGCAAACTCCCGGCTGACACGGTCGGCGATCCCCTTGGCGTAGTGGAGTTTGTCCTCGTCGCTGGTCTCCGCGCCGAATAGTTCGTTCAACGCCTCGATTATTTCCGAGAGGAGTTTCTTTTCCGGGTCGTGGGCGGCGCCGCTTCCCACCTCGCTCATCGGTTTGAGGCCGTACTCTTGGTCGCGCTCACCCAGGATGAGCTCCTGCTCCGCCCGTTTGGTGAGGCGGTAGTGCGTCAGCGCAAGCTCGGAGACGTCCACGTCGTCGTCATCCAGGCGGTCAATCCGCAAAAGCGGGTAAAGGTGTTTGGCAAAGAGGTTGAGCTGTTCCAATTCCCGGTCCTCGTAGTCCACGATCTGTGAAAGAAACTCGTACGCCCGGACAAAGCTCTGCAGGTTCTTGCAAAAAAGATCCAGGTTGTCCAGCGCTTCTCCCGCCTCGGTAAGCCGGTGGTCGGCGTGTTTTACGCCTACCGTGTCGCCAGTGTCCTCAGCGTGGCGCCGCGCCTCCCGCGCCTGTCGCCGCTCTTCCTCTATCGCGCGGTACCGTTTGGCAAAGCGATCCCGGGCGGGATAACAGTACTGGGTCAGTTGTGACGCCGGGGCTTTGGGGTTGAAGAACGCGGCGGCAAACGCCTCCACCTCACTCCAGTGGTAGATCTGTTCCTGGTCCACGCGGGTCTGAATGTCGTAGACAATTTGCGCGTCGGAGACGTCCGATAGTTCGGCACGGTTGTAGTAGGGCAAAAAGGACTCGAGGATATCCTGGGCATCGTTAAAGAAGTCCAGGATCCTCAAAGGCGCCGTAGATCCGCACCAGCTCGGCGATCTGTTCGTCATTTATATACTGCCGTTTGCTACCCAGGGATTTGCGCATCTTGCTGAACTGCTGGGTGCTGTCGATGAGTTGCACGAGACCGCTGCGCCGCGCCGGTTTGTGGTTGGAGAGCACTCAGACGCAGGTGGCGATGCCGGTGTTGCAGAACATATCCGTGGGCAACGCCACGATCCCCTCCACCAGATCGTTCTGAAGGAGAAAACGTCGGACCTCCGACTCCCCACTGCCGGCGCCGCCGGTAAAGAGGGGTGACCCGTTGAGAATGATCCCGATCCGCGAGCCGCCCTCCCGGGAATCGCGCATCTTGCTGACCAGGTGCAGCAGAAACAGCAACGAGCCGTCGGAGACACGGGGCCGAATCGGCCGTCATATCCGCGCAGCTTGTGTTCGTCGGCGACCTGCTTCTGAACCTTTTTCCATTCTACCCCGAAGGGGGGATTGCTGAGCATGAAGTCGAAGGTCTGTCCGCGAAGCTGATCGTCCGAGAGGGTATTGCCCAGCTTGATTCGCTCCACCGCCTGCCCTTTTATGAGCATGTCGGCCTTACAGATCGCGTATGACTCGGGGTTGAGCTCCTGCCCGTGAAGCGAGACGGTGTCTTTCTCGCTGATCGACTGAATGGACTCACCCCCTCGGAGAGAAATCCCCCGGTACCGGCGGCAGGGGCGTAAAGTGCTCTCCCGCCGTCTCGTTGGAACTCTCGGCAAACTTCCGGATGAGCTCCTCAAAGATGATCCCCATACCGAAGTTGGTGATCCGTTGCGGGCTCAGGTCCACCGAGGCAAAACGCTGCACCACCTGGTAGAGGAGGTTACCCGCGGCCAGCTGCTGCGCAAAATCCTCAAAGTGAAAGTGTTCAAAAATCTCCCGGGCGTCGGTGCTGAAGGACTGGACGTAACTCATCAGGTCTTCGGCGGTCTGGGAATGACTTTCGGTGTTCAACGACGGCTCCTTGGTGCTGCGATATGGTCCTGTGCCGGGCGGCTTGGCTGCCGGCTACCACGTAGCCTGGCGCGCGCAAAGGCGCTGCGGCCGTACCTGGGCCGCGTGGACCGAGTGGATTGAGTGGACCGAGTGCATTTCTCATTATACTTTACCTCCATCTGGTCAAGGAGATCGTTTTGCGGAAAAGAGGGGTGGCGGGTTGGTGAGATGTACGTGGGGCGGGTGTGATCTGTAGTTGCCAGGGGTCGAAAGTGGACGTATGGTGAATGGGGGTGTTGGGATATCGAGTTTTTGAGCGGAGCGGTGGTGCCCGGTGGACGGACGGCACCAGGTGCACGGGTGGTGCCAAGGGTGTTGCCGTTTCCGTTTGGGCGGGAACCGTATAGTCATAGTTCGGCGTACACTGTGACGATCTTGGTGCTCACCCCAGGAATGGTATCGCCATGCAAAGATGACCGGGAGGATGAGATGCGCAGTCGCTTTTCTGCTTCGGATTCCGTGACCGCAGGGTCGGCCGAAATCGACTGGATGATCACGGTTACCGAGCCTCTGCCCGATTGCCCCAGCGTCCAGGCTGGGTGGGAGAGAATTGCGACTCAGTCGAACTGGGGTGCGTGGCGTTCCGAGAGCAAGATGCGGGGGTCGAATGTGACGACCGCCATCGTCCCTCCAGCCACGGAACCACTCCAAGCCGGAGACGAGTATGTCGTGAGAATTGGGGGCTTGATGAAGATCCACTGTCGCGTTCTCGAGGCTTCACCGTCTGATGCCACGACTGGCGAGGGTGAGATAATGATCTTCGACGCGATGGGTACCTTCTTGGGCGGGCTCGTCCGGGCTCGCTTCCGGTTCACCATCTTCAGGAGCGAGGACGGAGTGGTCGTGGCCCGCGCACAGGAGCGGATTGACTCGCTATCCTTTCTCGTACCCCGCAAGGAGATCCTCGAGAACGAGCACCGGCACACCTTCAGGGATCTAAACATGAGTTTCGTATCCCCGAAGCGATAGCACTTGCTCGCCCAAGTGGCGTCCGTCGAACAAGCGCTTCCACCCGACGCGACTGAAGTTGTCATATCCTGTGAGAAAGCGCCGCGGCGGGTGAAGCGCACCCTACACCTCCGGTGGAATCGTACATAAGGGCTCTGAGAAGTCGATAACTACGAAAAGCCGCCTGCCGTGCAGCACCCATCCCGACGACCTGTCCCTGCGCGGAAACCCAACGGAACGGAAAATGGGGGTTACGCAGTCGAACACAGCATTCATCCTGCAATCACCAAGAACGTGGGTGGGACCGGGTTGAAGGCCATTGGTTTATACCGGCGAACAATACCGTCCAACCGATTTATCTGCTATCAAGAGTGAAGGGGCATACCCCGTGATGGAGATGTGCCTCCCGCGCAGGGCTGATTGACGTTAATGTGATGGCCATAATTTGTCAGGGCAACGCATGTGCCCTTCGGCTACCTGTTCCTTCCCGAACCCTCACGTACCCTTGCCGATTTCCGACTTCCGCACAGTGGGTAATCGGTATGTTGATTCTGTCAGCCCGGAATTGCTGGATACAGTTTATGCAATGCAGCGACGACAGGCGTGGATGCGCGAAACCCGCCTGGAAGGGGAGACAGAACCCGTTGCTGTAGTAGGTAGTGCCCGTCTGGCGGATGATCCGATTGCTATTGGCCGCGAGATGCGGCGGCATTTGGGCTTGGAAAACGGATGGGTGGAACGTGTGGGTACCTGGCAGGCGGCTGTTGGCATGCTGCGCGCCTCTATAGAAGAAGTGGGTGTACTGGCGGTGATTAACGGTGTCGTTGGCAATAACACACATCGTCAGCTGAACGTTGCGGAATTTCGCGGTTTTGCACTATGGGATGACTACCCACCGTTGATTTTCGTGAATGGTGCTGATGCAAAGTCGGCACAAATTTTTTTTTGCCCTTTTGCATGAGACAGGACATGTAAAACTCTATCTGTCATGGCCACAAAGGCCAGAAATTTCCAGGCTTCACGCCGATTGCATCTCTGGTAACGGAGATCGTATGCTTTTTGCCATCCTGCGCCGGAGGAAATCGCTGTGAGTCATACAACAATCAACGAGCCGCTGATCATCCTTGTTCTTGCGGCGGTGATCTTTGTATCAATGCTCGGTCGCGGACTTGCCGGACGGATCGGGATACCGGCAATGGTCGCGTCCCTGCTGATCGGGATCGGGATCAACGTCGGCTACTCGTTTGCCGGTGGTCTACCGGAATCACTCCTCGTCATCGTGGATATTCTTGCAAAGCTTGGTGTTGTCACGCTGCTCTTTGAAGCAGGTATGCACACCAACGTGCAGAAGCTGGTACAGCAGCTTCGACGGGTAGTGACGACGTGGACGGGTAACGTCGTCGTCGCCGGCGGCCTGGGGTACGCGGCCGCTCACTACCTGCTCGGGTTTGCTCTGGTGCCGTCGATCGTCATCGGGGTGGCACTCACCGCGACGAGCGTCGGCGTTTCCGTCGCTGTCTGGGAAGAGCGTCACCTTGAAGACACGAAATCGGGACGCCTGTTCCTGGGTATCGCCGGCCTGGACGATATCAGCGCAGTCGTGTTAATGGCGATTCTGTTCGACGTTGCGCCGATCCTGCGTGGTACCGCACAGGGCGCCCTTGGTCCGATGATCGTGGAACGATTGCTCCTAACGCTTGCCAAGCTCGGCGGGTTTGGCGCGCTTTGTCTCATGTTCAGCCGCTACGTCGAGCACCGTTTACGAGCGGCGTTGCAGCGGCTCGAATCTCCCGCGGCTTCCCTCCTGTCCGTGATAGCGATCTCGATCATCATCGCGGCCTGTGCAGGGCTGCTTGGCTTCTCCGTCGCGATCGGAGCGTTCTTCGCGGGCCTCGCGTTCAGCAGCGACCCTGAGGCGGTTCGCGAGCGGATCGCCTTCGATGTTATCTACGACCTGTTTGTTCCGTTCTTCTTTATCGGGATCGGATTGTCAATCGATTTATCGGTCGCCCTGGAGGCCTTTGTGCCCGGGCTCGTGTTACTGTTTGTCGCCGTTGTGGGCAAGCTCATCGCAAACGCCGGCGGCGCCCTGCCGTACAGCACCGCCACCGGTGCGGCGGCGATCGGGGTCAGTATGGTACCACGGGCCGAGATCACGATGGTCGTCATGCAAAAGGCGCGATCACTCGGCGACTGGGCGGCCCCTCAGTCCGCCTACGCTGCGATGGCTCTGGTGTCCCTTGTCACCGTCGTTACGGCACCACTCGTCCTGCGACATATCCTTGGTCGACTCAACAGCGCCTCTGACGAGTGATAGCCTCAATCGTTTCAGTCGGCGGACTCGTTCGCGTGCCGACGCCCAGGTTCGGATCGGTGGGGCGCGTGTTCCGGTTCAACCCGTGCGCTGAAAACGCCCCTACGTCCTGGCGATAATCCAGATTGCATGGACGATACCGGGGATATACCCCAGGAGCGTCAAGAGAATATTGAGCCAGAAATGAAGACCCAGACCGACCTGCAGAAATACCCCCAGTGGGGGAAGCAGGATCGCAACAACTATTCGTAAGATATCCATGCTTTTGAAAATAGAAAAACCTATCTCTGTTTGCAAGCGCGAAATCGGCGTTGCAGTGAAGCTTGCCGCGGAAACGGAGACCGCGGTACCACCCGTGAAACTTCGCGGCGACAAAGTGGCGGTCCCTCGCGGAGCGCTCCGCCACCCGCGCGATTCGGTTTCAGGCCGGGCGGGCAGGCGGGAAGAGCTCCGCGGAACGGCAGTTCGCCGGCGCCCCTGCGCCGGCTAAACCATCAAATCTCGCGACGGGTCCGCGCAGAATCAGGCGGTGTAGCGGCGGAAGATGAGCACGCCGTTGTGGCCACCAAAGCCGAGGGAGTTGCTCATGGCGGTGTTGACCGTGGCGGCGCGGCCGACGTTGGGGACGTAGTCCAGGTCGCAGCCTTCGCCGGGTTCGTCGAGGTTCATGGTGGGGGGAATGAAGTTGTCGCGAATTGCCATGATGGCGGCGATCGCCTCGACCGCACCGGCGGCACCGAGGCAGTGGCCGGTGACCGATTTGGTGGAGGAGACGGGGATAGACGCGGCGGCGTCACCAAACGTTTTGTGAATGGCGAGGGTTTCGGTGGGGTCGTTGATCGGCGTGGAGGTGCCGTGGGCGTTGATGTAGTCGATGTCGCCGGGCTGAAGGCCGGCATCGCGAAGCGCCAGCGTCATCGCTTTGGCGGCGCCGATGCCCTCGGGATGGGGAGCGGTGAGGTGGTTGGCGTCGTTGGTGAAGCCGTTTCCAATGACTTCGGCGAGGATGGTGGCACCCCGCGCCTGGGCGTGCTCAAGGCTTTCCAGGACGATGAGGCCGGCGCCCTCGCCCATCACGAATCCGTCGCGATCTTTGTCGAAGGGGCGTGAGGCTTTGGTGGGGTCGTCGGTAAATTTGCTGCTGAGCGCCTGGATCACGTTGAATCCGGCGATGCCGAGGGGGGTGATCGGCGCTTCGGCGCCGCCGGCGACCATGATGTCCGCCAGGCCTTCGCGGATGTGGCGCATCGCGTTGCCGATTGCGTCGGTGGCGCTGGCGCAGGCGGTGGTGATGGTGTAGACCGGGCCGAATGCGCGCAGGTTGATCGCGATGTGGGCGGGGCCGATGTTGGAGATCATCTTGGGTATCGTCATCGGCGAGACGCGGGAGGGGCCTTTGGAAATGAGCGCGCCGATTCCCTCTTCGATCGTTTCAAATCCACCGATGCCGACGCCGAGAACGACGCCGAGGCGTTCCGGGTCGTAGGAGTCCGGTTTGTCCAGGAAGCCCGCCTGCTCAAACGCCTCGCGGGCGGCGTAGACGGAGTACTGGGAGAAGCGATCCATTTTGCGCGCGTCCCGGCGGTCGATGCGCTCTTTGGGATCAAAATTCTTGACCTCCGCGGCGTATTTGGTGACGAATTCGGTGGTGTCAAAGCGGGTGATCGGGCCGACGCCGCTGGTTCCGTTTTTGATCGCGTTCCAGAAGTCGGGGGTGTTGTTTCCGACGGGGCTTACCGTCCCGAGGCCGGTTATTACTACTCGTTTCATATGTGCTCCTGTTGTGGGTCGCCAGGCCTTACATCGCGAGGCCGCCGCCGACGGTGATGACTTCACCGGTAATGTACGACGCCATCTCCGACGCAAGGAATACGCAGACGTTGGCAACCTCTTCCGCCGCAGCGATCCGGCCCATCGGGATCTGGGCGATCAGCGTTTCCCGCTGTTGCTCGTTCAGTTTATCGGTCATTTCCGTTTCAATAAAGCCTGGCGCGATCGCGTTGACACGGACACCACGGCTGCCAACCTCGCGGGCCAGGCTCTTGGTGAGGCCGATGAGGCCCGCCTTGCTGGCGGCGTAGTTGGCCTGTCCGCCGTTGCCGATCATGCCGACAACTGATGTGATATTGATAATCGATCCGGTACGCCGTTTGATCATGTGGCGCGTCAGCGCTTTGCTGGTGAAAAACGCGCTGGCCAGGTTGACGTCCATGACGGTTCGCCAATCTTCCGCGGACATACGCATGAGGAGCCCATCCCGGGTGATACCGGCGTTGTTGACGAGGATGTCGATGCCCTCATGCGCGGCGAGGATCTCGGTCATCGTCGCGGTCACCGCGGTTTCATCGGCGACGTCCAGAGCGTGGTGGAAGACCCGTTCTTCGGGATAGCGACTGCGGAAATCTTCCAGCGAGTCCCCGACGTTGCGGGAGATGTAATGAACGGTGGCGCCGTTTTTCAGAAACGTTTCCACAATCTGTTTCCCGATTCCCCGGGACCCGCCGGTTACGACGGCGACTTTTCCATCAATCAGCATCACGTATCTCCTTGGCGATCGCTTCAATTTCGGGGAGCGTTCCGGCGGTGCGGAACCTGTCGGTGGGCCAGGTGTCGTCCACTTTGCCGATCGCGTTCCACAGGCCCTGCAGGACCGTGCCCGGACCGACCTCGAGGAGGAGTTCCGCGCCATCGGCGAGGATCCGGCGCTCTTCGGTCGTCCAGAGGACGGTCTGCACCAGCTGGTCCAGACATAGCGCGCGCGCCTCTTCACCGCTTTCGATCGGGGCACCGGTTACATTGGAGTAGACCGGGTGTCCGGGGTCGCGGTAGTCAACATCGCAGGCGATATCGGAAAACTGCGCGCGGGCGGGTTGCATCAGCGGGGTGTGAAACGGGCCGGACACTTTGAGAGGAATCACGCGGCGCACACCCGCCGCTTTGAGGGCGTCCGCGGCGGCGGTCAGTGCGGCGGCGCGCCCGCCGATAACGGTTTGCAGGGGGCTGTTGTACAGGGAGGGATACGTGTCGGCGACCGCTGGTGCGGCGGCGGCGGTTTCGGCGAGGATCGCTTGTATCTCCGGCAAGTCTTTACCCATCGCAGCGGCCATTCCGGCGGCACCGTTTTCGTCGTCAAGGGAACGGCTGACCTGCTCCATTATCGTGCCGCGGTGCAGGACGAGGTGAAACGCGTCGGCGGCGGTGAGCACGCCGGCGTCAACGAGTGCGGCGTACTCGCCAAGACTGAACCCGGCAGAACGTGCGCTGGTTATGCCAAACTCGCCCAATACGGTACGCGCGGCAAGGTTGGCGAGGGTAATCGCGATCTGGGTGTTGTCGGTCTGTTTGAGATCTTCGTCGGTGCCGTCAAAGAGGAGGTCCGCGAGCGACTTTTTTGCGATCTCCGACGCGGCCTCAAACAACTCACGGACGGCAGAGCTGTGATCGTGGAGATCACGCGCCATTCCGGGGAATTGGGCGCCCTGTCCGGGAAAAAGAAAAGCGATATCCATGGGTAAACGGTATCACAACGGTGCCGGGCGTTCAAGATGTCGGTTGTCGACCGACAATTTTGTGGGGTGCGGGGTGCAGGAGCGGGCGCGGCGAGGGCAGCGGGTGTGCAGATTGGCAGCGCTGCACCGTTCTGCTATCTTTGCGGCAAAGGAATAGAATGACACACGCACAATTACGTTCCGTCGGGGCATATGTCCCTGAACGGCGCATGCATAATAACGAACTTGCCCGCATCGTCGACACCTCCGACGAGTGGATTTACTCGCATACGGGTATTCGGTATCGCCACATAGCCGCCGAGAACGAGTCCGCCAGCGATCTGGCGGTTCCGGCGGCACAGCAGGCGATAGAGCGTGCCGGGCTGCGCCCTGACGATATCGATCTGGTTCTTCTGGCGACGAGCACCCCCGATTACGTGGGCCTTCCCTCAACCGCGTGTGTAGTGCAGGACCGGTTGGGCATCAAGGATGCCGGGGCGATGGACGTGATGGCCGCATGCAGCGGCTTTGTCTACGGCATGGAGACGGCACGGGTGTACGTGGAGGCGGGAGCGGCGAAGAACGTACTCCTCGTCGGGGCCGAGGTGTACAGTAAGATTCTGAACTGGGAAGACCGGCGGAGCTGCGTACTATTCGGGGACGGAGCCGGGGCGGCGGTCGTCAGCGCCGGCGAAGTCGGAGAGTCCGGTGGCGACGACGGACCAGACAGGCCCGGTGGCCGCATCCTTCCGGCGATTCTCGGATCCCAGGGATCCGGCGCGGAGGCGCTGTATCGCTCCCATGGGGGTACCCGCAACGCCTACGTGC
>JAQIBO010000325.1 GCA_027859055.1 Spirochaeta sp. | reverse complement strand
CGCCGCCACCACCGCCGCGGCGGTCGTTGTTGCGGGGTTTCGCCTCGTTGATCTTCAGCTGACGTCCGTCAAGCTCCTGACCGTCGAGGGCGCTCTGCGCCGCCTGTGCTTCTTCTTCGCTGCTCATTTCAACAAACCCGAATCCACGGGAACGGCCGGTGTCCCGGTCGGTCACGATATCGGCGGAGACAACTTCTCCGTGCGGTGCGAAATGATCGCGAAGATCATATTCCTGTGTCTGAAAACTGAGGTTACCAACGTACAATTTTGTACCCATCTCGTACTCCTTCTGCGCGAGGCAGTAGATAATTTCAACCACGGTATGTGTTGCCTAATCTATCTTGTATGCCTGCGAAAGGGAACAAAAACGACGTAGCCTACTAACCGGATCGTGGGTATGATGCTACGGGAAAAACGGCGTCGCGTCAACATATTTCTATCGCAATTCCCGTAAGATGGGCTGAATCGGTTGAAAAATGGTGCTACATGTCTGATAACGAGAAAAGGGACGTATATAAAGGAGGTCTCCGTATGAAACGAATCGTGGTGACAGTTCTGCTGGCGATGCTGGTTCTTGCGAGTTTACCGGCGCAGATCGAAGACGTGCTTGCTCAGACCAGCTCTATCGAGTTCGTCAATAACACGGGGTATGACATTTTCCACGTCTTTTTCTCTCCCGGTGACAGCGATTACTGGGGACCCGACGTGCTTGATGCAACAACCGTTCTCGGTAACGGGGAGGCCGTGTCGTTCCTGGTCCACCATCCACAGGGATGCAACACGTTTGATATCATGGCGGTGGATGAGGATTACGATGCGTACTACCGGTGGGACGTCGAGGTCTGTGACGATCGGGACAATCGGATCACCTTGACGTTGAAAGATTACGCAGAAGAGAACGTTTCCAATATCGAACTGATTGAGGCGGCGTTCGTGAACGACACACCGTATGACATGTGGCTCGTGTTCCTTTCCCCCAGTGACTCAAGTTATTTCGGGGTGGACGTCCTTGGTGGAAGCACCGTTATCGGGCAGGGCGACGGTACGGCGATGTACATTCCCGTGGGAAGTGAGGAGGTCCTGTACGACGTGATCTCCTTTGATGAAGATGGCGATCGATACGTGTTTCAGATCGGCATCGACAACAGTGAGCCGGCGATGACCTGGCCGATTGAGATGACCGACCTGCAGTAACCGGTGTGATCGGCGGTGTTGTTCTTCTCCGCTCATCGATATACTGCCGACAATGGCAACTCCAGCTCGCCGCGTCCTCAAATCGGTTTTTGGCTTTTCATCGTTTCGCCCGCACCAGGAGGAGATCGTCTCGGCGATTCTTTCCGGCCGGGACCTCTTTGCCGCGTTACCAACCGGCGGTGGGAAATCGCTGTGCTATCAGCTGCCGTCTCTGTTGCTCGAACAGTTGACGGTGGTGATCAGCCCGCTTATCGCGCTTATGGAGGACCAGGTGGACGCGGCCCGGCAGATGGGCGTGCCGGCGGCGTATTTGAACAGCTCCCTCGACGCGGAATCTGCCCGGGAGGTCTACCGGGGAATCCGCAGCGGTGATATCCGCCTTTTGTACGTCTCACCGGAGCGCCTGGCGGTAACCACGTTCCGGGAGTCTCTCAAAGAGTGGGGCGTATCGCTTTTTGCGGTGGATGAGGCGCATTGCATCTCCGAGTGGGGACACGAATTTCGTCCCGAATACCGCAACCTGACCGTTCTGCGCCGCGAGTTTCCCGGTATACCCGTTGCGGCGTTTACCGCTACGGCGACGCCGCGGGTCCAGGAGGACGTCGTTGCGGCGCTCGGCCTGCGGGACCCGTTGGCAATCCGGGGAAACTTCGACCGCCCGGAGATCTTTTACCGCGTCCGCCGGAAAGATCGCGTTCTCGACCAGATCCGCGAGTTTGTCCGCGGCCATCCCGACGAACCGGGAATCATCTATCGCGGAACGCGAAAGGCGGTTGAGGAGACCGCCGCGGCGTTGCAGCGTGGCGGAATATCTGCGGTACCGTACCATGCGGGGTTGAGCGACGCCCTGCGCCGGACCAACCAGCGGGCATTCGTCCGGGACGACGTCCTGGTTGTGGTCGCCACGATTGCGTTTGGCATGGGAATCGACAAGTCCAACGTGCGGTGGGTCGTCCACGGTGACCTTCCGCGCAGTATTGAGGCGTACTACCAGGAAACCGGTCGCGCCGGTCGCGACGGCGAACACGCCGACACGTGCCTCTTCTACAGCCCCGCCGACATCGCCAGGATCAGATATCACATCGACCGCATGGAAGTGGCGGCGGAGCGGGAGCAGGCGGAGCATAATCTCCGGGATGTACTGCGGTTTGTGGAATCCGGCGCGTGCCGGCGAACGCAGCTCTTGCGCCACTTCGGCCAGGATCACGACGGGAGCTGCCCGCGGTGCGATGTATGCGCCGGGGAGATCGTTCTGACCGATCGTACTGTTGACGCCCAGAAGGTGATGTCGGCGATTATGCGGACGGGAGAGCGCTTCGGCGGCCACTATATCGCCCAGATCGTCACCGGCGTTGGCGATGAACGCGTTGAAAAATTCGGGCATCACCGGTTGCCCACGTTCGGCGTGGGCGCGGACCACGGAAAACGGTGGTGGCTTGGGCTGATCGCCGATCTGGAGGCTGCCGGGCTGATCGGGCGGCGCGACGGAGAACGGAGTGGCCTTGAGCTGAAGCCGGCGGGCAGCGACGTGCTGTTCGGGCGGGCGCGCTTTGAAACGCGGGATCGCAGCGCTGAGGAGGGGGATGCCGCGGAATCACGCCCGCGGCGGGGGCGCGGCGCTGTCGATGGTAGTGAGCGGGTTGCGTCTCGAGAGGCGGTGCGGCGCGGCGGAGCGAAGGAGCGGGGAGTCCCCGCTCCCGGCGATGGGGAGGCACCGGTCTGGCGGGATGATCAGGAGTCTCTGTTTCAGTGTCTTCGGGCTGTGCGCCGTACCCTGGCGCGGGAGGCGGGAGTGCCGCCGTACATGGTCTTCAGCGACCGGACGCTGAAAACGCTTGTCCGGAACCGCCCGGACTCAACGGCGGCGTTGCTTCGCGTTCACGGAGTCGGAGAGCGCAAAGCGGAACGGTACGGTGAGGCGGTTCTTGCGGCGATTCGGGAGTTTCTGTCTTCCGGAGAGTGCCCAGGTTAGATAGTGGACCAGGGGGCCGCGGATTGTGCGGCCCCGGCTCAGACGGTCAGGTCGATCTGGCGTCCCATGGCGGGGTCGGTGAGTGCCAGCGACTGCTGGATCTGGCTGTCCGTAGCGTTGATAGCCGTGGCACCGGCGCTTTGAATGAGCTGCTCCACGTTGTCGCCCTGACGGGAGGCAGCGTCAATACTGCTCTTAAGAACCGAAGTGCTCACATCCTGCTGCGTCTGCGACTGCTGCATAGCAACGTACTGGCTTGTTATTCCATCGATCATGTTCGAATGATATCGCACCGGTACAACGGAATCAAGTCACACATGGTAACAAGTAGCCTCCGGGGAGCGCATGTAGTATGTTTTGGCCATGGAAATCGTATTACTTCGCGTTGTCGCGGGCATCGTCGCTTTTATCGCGGCTGCGGTTGGAATGGAGTTTGTCGCCCGGTTTATGCACAAGTACGTCATGCACGGGACCGGCTGGTGTCTCCACTCTGACCACCACAACCATTCAGGGCGGATCCTGCAGCGGAACGACCTCTACTTCTTCTTTTTCGCCGGCCTCTCCTTTGTTCTTATCTATTTCGGGCTGCGTGCCGGGTGGTACGAAATGGCCGCCGCGGGATTCGGAGTGGCGCTCTACGGCTTCGGATACGTTATGTTTCACGACATCATGTTTCACGGTCGGATCAAACGGTTTAAGTTCAAACCGCGGCATCCGTATCTCAAGCGGATCATCAACGCCCATCGCATGCATCACGCCACAGTCACCCAGGGTGGGGCGGTGAGCTTCAGCTTTCTCTGGGCGCCGAAATTTTACGACCCCGGCAACCAGGACGAGATCGACGCCAAGATGAAAGAGATTCGGGAGATGCAGATGGAGGTGAAGCGGCGGGAGAAGGAACGCGCTGCCGCGTCGCCTGCCGGGTAACGGCGGTTCTCCAGCTTTTCCAGCTTGTCACGCACAGGGTAACTGCGCCGCTCAGGCTCAGTGACTACGCCGGCGGGGTAGCTTCCGTATCCCGGAACGGGTCCTCCGTATCGACAAACCGGTAGGGGTTCCACGGGTACTCCGCCGCAGCGCTGTTGTAATCCCAGTGGCCGCCGGCGTGGGGGTTTGCGGGAAACAGGTCCGGATCGATACCAAACGCATCTACCACCGCGGAGTGGCATAGTTCATGGGCGCGCCGTACTCCCAGGTCAATTCGAAGTCGGTCCCGTATCACCCGGAACGCCGGGATTCCCGGCAGCCCCGCAGCCCCGTCACATTTGTCCTTCCACGTATGCGGGGCGTGATCACTTTCTATCCAGTCGATCTCCCCGTTGTACAACCGCTCTCGCAGATTTCGTACCCGCGCCACATCTCGAAGCGGCGGATTCACGCGCCATTCCGGGATGGCGGAGCGGGAAGCGACAGATTCGTTCAGGATAAGATGGTGCGGTGTGACTCCCACCCGCACGTGAAACGACAGGTGTCCACGCGTCGCAACGATCAACTCCAACGCCTCCGGGGTGGTCACGTGGCAGATGTGCAACGCTCCCTGGAAACCCGCCGCCGTTGCCAGGCGAATCTGCTGGGCAACTGAGTGTTCCTCAGCCGCCGGTGGTCGGGCGTGGCCGTGGGAGATCGGGTGTGCCGGGTCCCAGCGGTGGGGCTCCAGGAGCGCCTCCGTCTCCGCGTGGACCGCAACCACTCCCCGGTAATTCAGACGCCCCAGGGTGTTCCAGACACGCTCCTGCTCGCCGGCCGTTACAACTCCCATATTCCCGGTGCTGTGCCCCGCGTACAGTTTCAGCCCCACAACCCGGGGAAACAGTTTCGCGTGCGCTGCAACCACCTCTGCAAGCTGCCGCGGATCGGCGGTGATTCCTCCGTACAGCCCGTGAAAGAGCGGCACAGACGCGGCTTCCAACGCTGCGTCGGCGTCGGCAATGCGTCGGACGATCGCATCGCCGGTTGTGAGGGGCGGATCGGTATTGGGCATCTCAAACAGACCGGACAGGCCAACGCGCCAGGCGAGGGCGGCGGCATGTGCAATTGTTTCCTTTTCCCGTTGCGCCCAGTCGCGGACATGCACGTGAGGATCTATCATCCCGCTACCTCCGTTACTTCCGCCACTTCCAGTGCGGGCACGATCGTTCCGGAATGGCACGTCAGCCACCCGTTGACGTGACATTCGCCGCACAGGCCGACGCCGCACCGCATCGGCTGTTCAACCGAGATAAAAAGATCGTCGCTGGTCAGGTCGCTCCGCCCCGCCAGGAGGGACACCGCGGCTTTCATAAACGGGTCCGGTCCGACCACGTACACCCGATCTGCCGCCATTTCGTGCGCCGCGGACACGAGGTCTTCCAGCACCCGGCCAACAACACCCTCATCGGCAACGTATCGGACCGGTCCCGCCGCAGCGAGCGCCAGTTCAACGGCGCCCCGGGCAAGAGCGGCGCGGACGCCCACCACCGTCGATACCGAGCCTCCCCGGGAAATAATCGCCGCCGCAAGCGCCGGCAGTACCGCCGCGCCGCTGCCGGCACCAACCAGCAGACCGCGCGTTTCCGCCGGTAGGTGGTGAACCGTACCGTAGGGACCGCGAAGAAACACGGTCTCCCCCGGTTCGAGTTCACCGAGGGCCCGGGTCAACGGTCCGCGCCGACGGACCAAAAAGACGGCCGGTGTGCCGATCGCCGGGGAGAACGGTTTCTCTCCCACTCCCGGAAGCCACAAAAAAACCGTCTGCC
>JAQIBO010000283.1 GCA_027859055.1 Spirochaeta sp. | reverse complement strand
GGCTCAGTCCCGCGGGCTCTTCAAAGTAGAACTCCGGGAAGCCGGCGGCGGCGGAAACGGCGTTCATCCGGCGGGCGAAGCGGCCGACCGACCCGGAGACCCGATAGGCAATCTCGGTGGCGGCATCGTTTCCGCTTGAGATCAGGAGTCCCCGAAAGAGATCTGATCCGGACACCACCTGATCCGGGCCCAGAAACATCAGGGAGCTTCCCGGCATCATCGCCGAGGCCCACGCTTCCGGGTGGACCGGTAGCGGTTCCGACAGGGAAAACTCCCTCCCCGCGTGTGCATCCAGGGCGGCGTAGATCGTCACCAACTTCGTCAACGACGCCGGGGCCCACGTCTGCCGGTGGTTGACCCCGTACAGTAGCGTTCGCGTTTCGTAGTCGAGGACCGCGGCAGCCGCGGCGTGTTCGGGAGCAGGGCGTGGCGGAGTGAATTCCGCCGGCAGCCCGGCGGTATACACGACCGAATCCTGCGCCCAGACCACCGTCGTGACACCTACGAGAAGCAGGAAAAGCAGTTGTTTCATCTTTACTGAGCCACGCCGAAGGAGTTACGCCTTGAGGGTAGCGATCACCTCGCCAAGAACCCGTTCCGCGTCGTCGTTGGGCACCTGGCAGGTGCCTGCGTTGCCGTGGCCGCCGCCGCCGTAGGACAGCATGAGATCACCAATATTGACGTCGCAGGTGCGATTGAAGATCGATTTACCCACGGTAAGCACCGTATTCTGTCGTTTGAAACCCCAGATGACCTGCACGGAGACGTTAGCCTCGGGGAAGAGTGCGTATTTCACAAACCGGTTGCCCGCATAGATCGTTTCCTCACCGCGCAAATCGATTTTCAGAACGCTGCCGTCCAGGTGCCCGGCGTTCTCCATCTGGGCGCGGAACTTGTCCTGATGCTCAAAGTACAGTTCCACCCGCTCCGCCACATCCGGCAGCGACAGTATGTCGTCAATGTCGTGGTCCGCGCAGTACTCGATCAGGTCCATCATCAACTGGTAGTTACTGATGCGGAAGTTACGAAACCGTCCAAGCCCGGTGCGGGCGTCCATAATAAAGTTGAGAAGGTTCCAGTCCTCCGGATGCAACACCTCATCCTCGGTGAAATCCGCCGAGTCGCCCTTATCAACGGCGGTCATCATCGCCTCACTCACCGCGGGAAACGCCTCGGCGCCCCCGTAGTAGTCGTACACGACCCGCGCGGCACTCGGCGCGTCGGGATCGATGATGTAGTTGTCTTTTTCACCCACACGGACCGTCTCGGAATAGTGGTGGTCAAACGCGAGATGTACGCCTTCAATGTACGGAAGGTTGGTCGTGATATCGTCATCGGATATCGCGATAAGGCCGTCCTGCATATCCTTGGGATGAACAAATTTTATTTCATCGATGAGTCCGCGCGTCCTGAGCAGAACGGCGCATACCAGCCCGTCAAAATCGCTTCGTGTCACAAGCCGGTATTTTTTTTCACCTGTTGCCATAGACCCTCCGGTTACCGGAGTAAGTGTACTCGAGTTTTCGCGGATTCTCAAGTTGTAGAGGCGCCGGAATCTCTGTAGACAAATTGTATACCCGATAGCATTATGAGGACATGCGACAACTGGGAAATCGCCGTGAGTACGACAGCCTCATTCTTGCCTGTGACGTCGGCGGCACCAACACTTCCGTGGCCCTGGTCGGGCGATTTGGCACGCGTTTCGACATCGTGCATCGAACACGATACGGTTCACAGGACCTGCCCTCCATGGAGGAGGGCTTGCGCCGGGGCATCAATGAAATCGAGCGGGAGTTCTCCGGCCACCGCCCCGACCGCATCTGTATCAGCGGGGCCGGCCCGGTTCACGAGAACCGGTGCAACCTCACCAATGTGGACTGGGTGATCGACGGTGACGCGATCACCGATACGTTTGGCATACCAACAACCGTCATAAACGACTTTTCGGCGATCAGTTACGGTATACCGCTGCTTGATACGGAGGATCCCGAGCAGATCACGCCGGTTCCTGCGGCGGACGGCCAACAAGCAATACCACACGGCACGGTCCAGGCGGTGGTTGGCGCCGGGACCGGGTTGGGCGTCGGATACCTGGTCGAACACGCCGGGCGCTTTGTGGCACTCCCGTCCGAGGGCGGCCACGCCGCATTTGCCCCGTATGACGAGCTGAGTGCGGAGCTGTTGGACTTCATTTCGGACCGGGAAGGAACGGTTCCCGGAGCGGAGCTCTTTGTGTCCGGACAGGGAATCGCCCGGGCGCTCGATTTTATCCGGGAAACCGGGCGGATTCCGGCCGATTCGCCACTTCACGCGCGAACCTCCGGAGACCCCGCCGCCGCCGTGTCCGTCGCGGCTGCGGCGGGCGACACCGCCGGCGCCGAGATTATGCGCCTGTTTGTCCGGAACTACGCGCGAGTTGCATCCGACGCGGCGCTTCATTTTCTGCCCCGCCGGGGGCTTTTCCTTGCCGGCGGTATCGTCACCAAAAACGAGTCATGGTTTCTGGAGGAAAGCCATTTTATCCGAATCTTCACAACAAATTACCGCGAGCATATCGCCGGGCTCCTGCGGGAAATCCCGGTGTACATCGTAAAAGACTACGCAATATCGTTGTACGGCGCCGCCCATGCGGCGTACGCCCTGAGTATGGAGGACACACCCAATGGATGAGCTGACCGAGGCGCTGACACGACGAATGCGAGAACTCGGTATCGATGTCGAGCGGTCTGCCCACATTCTGGAACAGTTAAACGCCGGTGCCTACGATGGAATTGAACCGGTGCGCTCGACGGGGGTACCCGAGATCGACGGAGATCGGATTATCGATCGGCGCGGACCGGTAAAACTGACGATGGACGACAGTACGTACCGCACCCGGTTGAACACACTTGCGCCGGAAATACCTGCCGACCGATTTGGCAGCGTTGCCGGGGACGAACGAACACTCTCAAACGAGGATCTCATAACGATAGGTGTACTCCTCTACCCCTACGTTTCCTACGGGGTCCTCAACGGGGGCAGCGCAACCAGTTACGGCGATGAAAAGAAAAACCGCTCCTTTGATACCGATCTGTTTGGTCTGTACGAGGCCGAGTTCTCCGAGATCGCGCCGCAGGTGACGGGGAAACCGAAGGGGATTACCCCGGCGTACATTAACCCCGACGGGTCGCCGGGGGCCTCGTTTCTTGAGCTCAAGATCCGGATGCTTCTGCGCGCCGGACAGCGGTACCACGACGTTGCCGCCACCGTCGGTGTGACGCCCCCCCACGGCACCGACGGCACCGCGCTGAAACCGGGCCTTCCAATGGTGGAGATGACCAGCCTCTTCACCGAATCGGCGCTCCGCGACGCGTACCAGACGTTTCCGGATAGTCCGATTCTGGCAGACTTCGACGCCGCTAGTGTTGCCGCGGCGGTCGAGACCGCTGCGGAGGTGCAACCGCTTCTGGCGGCCATGACCCACTCAGAGCACGGCCGACCAAAACAGTTTTTTACCGACGCGTACGGGAAATCCGGCGAACCCCTGGGTCTACCCGGCGGACACGGCCAGAACTTTCAGGTCCTGGCGCCGGTGTACCGCAAGATTCATAAACTGGGCAAACGGCTGGTATACCTCGGCAACGTCGACAACACCGGTTTTACGATCGACCCCGTGGCGGTGGCGATGGTGGCACTGCGGGACGTTCAGGCAGGATTCGACTTTGCGTTTCGAACGGCGGTCGACGTCAAGGGTGGCGTGCTCCTGTACGACCAGAGCGGCGGACTGAACTGCGCTGATATCGGCTCGGCGATCGGTAAGGATGAGGTGTTTGCCGCTGAGGCGGAGGGTAAACGGATCCTTTTCAACTGTGCCACCGGACTGTTCAATCTGGATCATCTGGTACCCCGAATCGACGAGGTGGTGGAGCAGCTTCCGATGCGGATTTCCGATCAGGACAAGGACGCGGGACGGTACAGCCAGGCGGAACAGGTCACGTGGGAGATTATCGGCATGCTCGACGACACGCTGATCTTCGGTATCAACAAGTACCGCCGCTTTCTTGCCGCCAAGATGCTCCTGGAGATGTTTCTCACCAGCGGACTGCACCGGGAACAGGCCCGGGAGGTCCAGGCATCAGTGGATGACCTCGCCGACGGGTTGGCGACGGTGCTGCGGGAGGAATACGGGCTGGAGCTGAAATCCGGCCGCTGGCGGCCGGCGGGATAAGCGCCGGCGGCCGGCGAGGTGC
>JAQIBO010000210.1 GCA_027859055.1 Spirochaeta sp. | reverse complement strand
CCCGCATTGACGAGAAGGTATGGGCGGTGGTGCGGGAGGGGCTCTACAAACAGGTGCTGGTCGCACCACCACGAGGAGGTGCGGATTTACGCCCTTTTCCGGATCAAGCAGGCGCGGCTGCGGAAGGAAACGTTTACGCGTCCCGAGGGATTCGCCGTCGAGACCTACATCGACCCGTCCTTCGGCGTGTTTGTGAACGAAGGCGCCGTGGATATTGCGGTGCGCTTTGACGGCGAAGCGGCCAGCAAGATCCCCGAGCGTCGCTGGCATTACGACCAGGAGGTTGAGCGCCTCCGCGACGGCGGTATCATCGTCCGCTTCCGCACCAACCAGCAGTCACAGGTGCTGTTCTGGGTCTCCCAGTGGGGCCCCAACGCGGAGATCCTGGAGCCACCGGAGCTCCGCGTCCGCGCCCGGGACGTAAACGGCACCATCTACACCGTGGAGGTGCAGGCCCTGCCGGAGGCGGCGTTCCGGGAACGGGCGTTGTACTACTGGGCGCAGGCGTATGCGGGACAGCTGGGAAAGAGCCAGGACTACACGCTACTGTGTCCGGTAGTTGGGGTGAACGTGGTGGACTTCACCATCTTTCCCGATTCACAGCCGGTGCATACCACCTTTCACCTGACGCCTCGACATACCGACGGTACCGACGATTGTGTCGGTCACGACTCACTCATCCTCACCAGCCACCTGGCGATTCACTTTCTGGAATTACCGAAGCTGGGTCACACACGGTCACAGGATGCCGAACAGGCCGGCATCTCGACGACGCTGCGGCGATGATTGTACTATATGCATGGGCGAGGAGAACGTGATGCCATGGAAGATAACATTCTGTTACAGATTCTGAAGGAAGACCCTGACATTGAAGATGCCGAGGAGCGCTACCGGCAGTTTGTGGCTGATGAGGAGTTGCGGGAGAAGTACCAGGACCGAATCAAGGCGGAGCGCGACCGACGGTCTCAGATCATCTACGCCGAACGGCAAGGCGAAAAGCGGGGGCTGGAACAGGGGCTGGAACAGGGGCGACGAGAACTCATCGCACGGATGAAGTCCCGGGGGATGTCCACTGCCGAGATTGCCGAGGCAACCGGTATGAGCGCTGAGGAAATCGACGCCATAGTATAACAGCGAAGGGTTGGCATTTTAACGGCCCACCGCCTCATCGTCATCAACGGCCTTGTCATCTTGCAATGTGAGTAAAAACGGAATAATTTATACTTATGGCTCTGTTCGAGTTCGATGACACAAAAAGCACAGCCAATGTGGAAAAACATGGAATCGATTTCCGAGCCGCCCAGGAACTTTGGAATGATCCCGATCTCCTGGAGATTGAAGCGAAATCGGAGGGCGAACGCCGGCACCTCGTCATCGGACGAATTGGCGAAAAGCACTGGTCCGCCGTTGTCACCTACCGGGAGGACAGGATTCGGATTATTTCGGTCAGGCGGGCGCGCAAGAAAGAGGAAGAACTGTATGAACGCTGAAGATTTCGATAAGAAATTTGAAGAAGGGCAAGAGGACGTCATTGAGGATCTTGATCTCTCGACTGCGCGCAGGGTGAACCAGGAACAAAAGCGTATCAACGTCGATTTTCCGGCGTGGGTCGTCGCGGCACTGGACCGTGAGGCGGCGCGTATCGGTGTCACTCGACAGTCAATTATCAAGGTATGGCTGGTTGAACGCCTCAAGGCCGAAGTTGGCGACCAGATGCATGCTTCGCAAGGATTGAAATAATCTTGAATGTTGCCTGGGAGACGCAGGACCAGACGTCAGTTCGACCGTACGTATCTACAGTGTGATCGTCGGACAGTCTGATTCTTTGTTGCCCCGGACGGTTCTATTCGCGGCGCGTCGACTCGTGTAGTTGACGTTACCCGGATTCTGAGCCTCGCGAAGCACCGTCGGGATCCGCGTCGTGGGTATCTGTGGAGGTGCGCTCCTTTCTCGACGACGCTGGAACGATGGTTGTACTATAGCATGGGCGAGGAGAGGGTGATGCTATGGAAGATAACATTCTGTTACAGATTCTGAAGGAAGACCCTGACATTGAGGATGCCGAGGAGCGTGACCACTGCCGAGATTGCCGACCTTACCGGTATGAGCGCTGAGGAAATCGACGACATTGTATAACGGCATAGCGGTACCCGACGAAGAGTCGGGGGGGCGCCGCCGGCAGGCGCCCCCCGATCCGGTTTTACACGGTGGGTTGGGAGAGGTGCTCCGCAGAACGTCAGTTCAGTCTTCGGATCGAAAACGTCCGGGGGAACCCTCGCTTCGCCGACGCAGAAACCTGCTGTACAGTTGGTTCATCCCGATGAGGACGCTCCCGGCGACGAGGAATACGATTGCCCGCTCAAGGGTGTCTGCCTGCGCCATGTCGTACCCAACGAGCCTGATGAGCGCCGCAAGGAGGAAGAGGTACGAGATCGGTTTGAATGAAGGTTCCGCCGAGAACAAACCAAGGGCGAATAACGCAAAGCTCTCGACGACCAACAGTGTGGTAAGGACCGGACCTCGGGCGGTGAGAGCGAAAAATGCGGTGACGCTGAGTAAAAACGGAATGATGAGTAACCGCAGACTGCGCTCCGTTACGCGACGATCTATTGCGGTTACAATCGATAGAGTCCATCGTGTTGCGCGTGGAGATTCGTCTGTGGTGTCGGGACCGGTTTCGGGTCCGGTTTCGGGTCCGGTTTCGATATGAGCAGCGGCGACCCAGGGCGACGAATCGCTCTTGAGACCGGTGATCCCAAGATAGACCGTCCCGATCAAGGCGGTGCCGATCGTTCGCCACCATGGACCGGTAAAAATCGCGATACGGGCGGTAGAGTCAAAGGTACCACCAAAGGGCAGCCCCACAAGAGCGGTCCAGAAGAGGAGCATCGAAAGGGGGCGGAGCGGCGCGAACCAGGACGGAAATACGGTTGCGACGGCGACGGCGATCGTGGCTGTACTGAGAATGACTGTTGCTGTGTAGTTGGACCCGGCTTCAACGATACCAACTCCTGTTGCCACGATAAGAAGTGCAACGAGGGGGAGTATCCGTGGTAACGCCCTGCCTCGCTCCGAGCGAATCGTCCAAACGAAACCACACCCGGTTATTATCGCGTAGGTAACAAGCCGCAGGACAAATCGTCCTGACAGGTCGCCCTCCGCGGCAAGGGCAAGTGTTGCGACGGCGGCGAAGAGATAGACCGCGATACCTGAGAACGGAATCAACCGCTTTATGGGAAATGTGCCGGCAATCCGTTCCGTCGTGCCGCCGGATTGCGTGGTACCGCTCGATGCCATCCATCGACGTTCAACCCGCGAAAGTCCCATAAACGCGAGGGACAACGCGGCAAAGAGCATTATGACGATCCACGGTTCGAGGTCTTCCCCGACGATCGCAATAACAACAACGATATCGATCGTACCGACGATCCACGCGAGCCCGCGCACGATATTTCCCGTGTTGAGGGAGCGGAGCACGACCAGTGCGGACCACAGCAGAAGCGTGAACGCCACGCCGAGACGGACACCCCGGGATATGGGTAACGCACCATCGATGACACCTATCGCTCTCAGGTGAATGAAAACAAGAAGCGCGCCCCACGCCGCTGAGACAAGTTCAGGTCGTTTCGCAGAAGAAGAAATGGATGGGCGACGACGCCACCGCTCAGCAACGACAGGCACAAGGGCGAGGATCAGTCCTGATGAGGCGGGTATAGAGATGGTTGACGGTACGCGGGGGACGAGGCCGAAGACGATGACGTGACCGATCAGTACCACGAAAAAACCCAGCGCCCCGACGGCGCGCACAATTGGCGTGTCCCGCAACACACTCGTGTATACCACAACGAAGAGAATCGACAAGAACGCCGTTGAAGTTGCGGCAACGCCGGGCGCCACCACCCAGGGGAGCGACCCGTACGCAGCGCTGATGATCCCCATGGTAAGCGCGATCGCGCCGACACACGCGACGGAAAGCAGCGCTACCGAGAAACGATAGTCTCCGCGAGCATCAATTGCGGCAACCAGAATAATGCCGACCGCGGTTGCCCCGAGAAGCGCGACATCGACGTTGTACCGTCCCAGACCGAGCGTCGCGAGGGCAACCAGTGCTGCCGCCGCTACGAGGTCTGTCCGCTTTGTATTCGTGGGCACGTTCCGCGCAATTTTCAAGGGGAGATAGGTTGCCGCTCCGGCGATCGCCAGGATCGCGGAGATAGCCTGCACGGAACGGCCCAAAGCGACGATCGCGAGAATGACATATACCCACCCGGCGATCCGCGCCGTCGTGTAGCCTGGATAGGTTGGTCTCGTTGGAGAAAAGTAGGGAGTTACGATGACCGGGACGATACCGGCAACAACCGCGAGGGCCGCGCCGAGATCCACTACCGACCCGGCGATCCCGCTCGCCGCAACATCAAACCGGAGAATCCACGCGATGACGAAGGCGAAAAACGCCGTTTCCGACACAACGATGTGAAACGTCCACGGTCGGCGCAGCGACGGGACGATACCCACGATCGTCACGATCGTTGCCGCTACGAGCGTTGGAAATGCGGCGGGAGCGACTGCGAGAGCGGCAACGCTGATGACAACATGGAACGTTGTAAAAAGCTGGTGTACCCCGCTGAGTGCAAAGAACGCGTTGACCGCGATCCCGACGGCGAGTACGGCGTAGGCTTGCGGCATCGAGGCTACCCAACGCAGCCACGGTACGGTGAGCGAGCCGACGCAACCGAACAGGACCAGGGCCCCCGCGGCGGAGCGAAACCACCCGACAATGAGTCCCGCGTTACCACGGCGTCGAAGGAGCTCTGCAAGAGCCCAGAACACCCCGCCGCCGGTCAATACGAGCAGGAACCGGGAAAACTCATTCAGGCGGAGTGCGGTGAGGATCGCGAGAAAACTGAATCCCACGACGATCGCGATCACGCCGAGTACGCCTGTCCAATATCCGGCGAAACGCATTTCCATGCGGGAAAGGAACGCACCAAGCGGCGTGCGCGCTTTCGTGTTTGCGGTGCTACGTTCGGGCGAGGCTGGATCTCCATGAGAGTGGTCTGAGGAAGCGCTGGTCGCTGGTGCCTCCGGTTCGATCGGCCGATCGCTACCAGGAAGACGCTCTTCCAGGAGGTTTATTCGTTCGCGTAGTTGGGCAATCTCTTCGGTAAGGGCACGTACCCGTCGTGGTAACGAGATATGGAACACCGCAACGATACTCCCAACAACAACGAGAATCCCAAGAATCGTTCCGATGATACCTGCTATTACCATTGACCTATCCGTCGTATTCCCTGAGATTGCCAGTCATAGTGGTTCCCCCCATGGGCGCGGTTCAACGGCTTCGGTGTACCGTTGAACACTCTGATAGTATCCAGCCTATCACCGGGCACCGCAACCCGGCGGAGATCAAGAGAGTGCAATTGTGCTGTGTCTCCACTCTTCTCGTTCACGGTTCTCCGTTTTCATGGGCGATCAGCACCGTTGCTGACTATCGTGGATGGGGTGTGTCTTCTCCATCCCGCCGGTATGCGGCCAGTTTTCCGCCTTTGGCGATGCTGAAGCCCACGCACGCCGCTCGGCGCGACAGAACGGATGACCACTCGATGGCTCCCGACGACGATCTGAGGGCGTGTTCAGTTCCGCCCTCCTGGATGTGTGGGGCTCCGACATGTGGGGCTCAGAGAGTTGACGTAATTCGGATTCCGAGCCTCGCGAAGCACCGTCGGGATCCACGCCGTGGGTATCTGTGGAGGTACCCATGGACTATAAACCGAAAAACCCGGCCGGAGCGGACTCATACGAGCCGATCCGCCTCACCAGCGACTACGTCTTCAAGTACGTGTTCGGCAGTGAAACGAGCACCAACATCCTGCGCTCATTCCTCACCGCCGTGCAGACCGATGCGGGACTGCCCGCGGTGGCGGAGGTGGAGATCAGAAACCCCTTTAATCCGGCGGACTCGTACAACGCCAAGACCTCGGTGGTGGACGTCCGCGCCCGGGACGTAAACGGCACCATTTACACTGTGGAGGTGCAGGCCCTGCCGGAGGCGGCGTTCCGGGAACGGGCGTTGTACTACTGGGCGCAGGCGTATGCGGGACAGCTGGGAAAGAGCCAGGACTACGAGCAGCTTTCACCCGTGGTTGGGGTGAACGTTGTAGACTTCACGATCTTTCCCGATTCACAGCCGGTGCACACCACCTTTCACCTGACCGCAGGAGACGGCGGGACCGATCGCAAACGCTCTAAATCGCTTGTCCTTACCAGCCATCTGGCGATTCACTTTCTGGAATTACC
>JAQIBO010000201.1 GCA_027859055.1 Spirochaeta sp. | reverse complement strand
TCGACGAGGCGACACCCCGCCTTATCGGCGTTGAAGCGGGGGGCCGCGGCGGGGCAATCGGCGATCACGCCGCCCGGATGAACGGCCTGGGCAGACCGGGAATCGTGCAGGGGTACAAGTCGCTCTTTCTCCTCGACGAGGACGGACAGGTCCAGGAGACCCACTCCGTTTCCGCCGGGCTGGACTATCCCGGTATCGGACCGCAACTCGCCGCGCTCGGTAGCGCCGGCCGGATAGAGTTTCACCGCGCCACCGATGACGAGGCGTTACAGGCGCTGAAGTTCTTTGCCCGTAATGAGGGCATCGTGTTTGCGCTGGAGTCCGCCCACGGCGGCTGGCAGGCGATGCAACTGGCCGCCGCATTGCCTCCGGAGGCGACGGTGGTGGTCAATATGAGCGGCCGCGGTGACAAGGACCTCTTTATCACCGCGCGGAACCTGACCCCCGGGCCGTGGCGGGAGTTTCTTCTGACTGAGGCAGACGCGATCGCGTCGGAGGAGCAGTGATGGCACCCAACGCACCGATGCCCCCAAACACACTGATGACCCACATGATTCCCTTTTTCCCGGATCGCGACACCAGCTTCTCCGTCGCCCGGGCGATGATCGACGGCGGCACCACCTACCTGGAGGTGCAGTTTCCCTTCAGCGACCCCACCGCCGACGGTCCCACCATTCAGGGCGCCTCGGCGCGCGCCCTCGACGCGGGATTTCGCCTTGCCGCGGGCTGGAAATTCGTCTCAGAGATTCTCTCCTACGCCGCCTCCGTTGAGAGCAGCGTGGAGGTGTTTGTCATGAGCTACGCCTCACCGGTCTTTGCCCGCGGGGTGGACGCGTTTGTCGCCACCGCCGCGGAGGTCGGTGTAGCCGGTCTGATCGTTCCCGACCTTCCTATCGACTCCGACGAGGGGCTGTATGCGGCCGGGCGCCGCCACGGCGTGGAAATCGTACCGGTTATCGCCCTTGGCGCGTCGCCGGCCCGGGTCGAACTGACCCGCGCGGCGGGCACCCGGTACATTTACGCCTCGCTGCGGCGGGGAACCACCGGCGCGTACACGGAGATCGGTGAAGAAAACATCGCCTTCCTCCAGTCCCTCGCCACAGACCACGCCCGGGTGGTTGCCGGGTTTGGGATCTCCTCGGTGGAACAGGTTACCGCGGTGCTGCGCTACGCCGATGCGGTGGTGATCGGCTCCGCGTTTGTCCGGGAGGTCGAATCCGCCGTGGCAGCGGGGAGATCGGTCTACGACGCGATTCGACAACGCACCGCCACGCTGGCCGGCGTATCCGGCGGGTAAGAAGTTGACCCGGCCGCGCGGTATTCGTACTCTAAGTTAATGAAATTTGACGCGCAACAGGACAGTTTTGAATCGCAGGTGCTCGAGTCGGACCACCCGGTTCTGGTGGATTTCTGGGCGGAGTGGTGCATGCCGTGCAAAATGATGGAGCCGGTCCTCGAGGAGCTCGCCGGTGAATACGACGGCTCCCTCTCGGTTGCCCGGGTGAACGTTGACGAAGAAGGCGACCTGGCGATGCGCTACAACGTGGTCAGCATTCCGACGCTGCTCCTGTTCAAGAACGGCGAGATCGTCGGCGAACACATCGGGGCGGCGCCCAAGGATACGATCCTGGAGTTCGTTCAGCCGCACCTGCTTTGAAAACTCCTGTGCTGTGAGCGCCGGCGGCGCCACCACCCTCACGGCACGTACACCTCGGTGGTGTTCTCCGACCCCGGGCTGGCGCCGCTTGTCGGGGTGATATGCCAGTCCGCGGCGGTATCCGTATCGACCCCGGCGGGGTCGCGTGCGATCGAGCGCGTGGCGGTGCTGTCCTCCGGGTCCAGGCCGTCCTCGGGAATCACAAACTCCCCGGCGATCTGCCACCCTCCGGCGGCGACCACGTCTTCAAAGATCTCCAGTTGAGACGCCAGTCCGAAGCCGCGTTTGTCGTCGTCGGGGTCGTACCGTTTGGTTGTGTACAACACGGCATCCAGAGCGGGGCCGCCGGGAAACGCCGTGAGCGTCAGCGCGCCGGTCGTGTTGGGGATGCCGTCGCCACCGCGAACCCAGAAATCCCACGCTTCCGGGTGCACGTCCAGACCGCCGCTTTCCGCGGGATCGGTCGTCTCGTCCACCTCTTCCGGTACCACCTCCGGCTTGAAATGCACCACCACGTAGTCACCGACGGCCACCTCCAGCGCGGGAAGCACTTTGCGACTGTCCCAGATGTTGGGACCACCCTCGTAGAGGCACAGCCCGGCGACATTTCCGCCGGACAGGACCTTCAACTCCACCCAGTCCGGGTGTGATCCCGACCCCTCGCACACAAACTCGTTGATCCTGATCTCCGGGAGGTCTTCGTTGAGGCCGTAGACGCTCACCAGCACCGAGGAAATATTTCCCGACTCGTCCTCAACGCGCGCGTCGATCCAGTACTCCACACTGGCCAGAAAGTCGGTCGCTCCTCGCAACTCCAGGGCATTGTCGTGCCAGCGCGTCTCGTCAATTGCGATCGGCGGGTGGATCGCCGCCTCCAGAAGGCGCACCGGTTTGTCAAACTCCAGAGCAACCACCCGGGGCGACCGCGCGGTTACCGCAGAGAGCATCGGCGGCACCCAGTCCCCCTGAATCATGTCCGGCAGTTTTGACTGGGGACCACACCCGGCACACGCACCAACCAACACCACCACCAGAGCCACAGCGATCACCGTGGCCCGTACCGACCGTTTTTCCCGTCTCCCCGGCCCACCGTCCCGGTAGTCTCCCGTCCGCTCCCCGCAAGATCGTCCTGTCATGGAATACTCCTTCGATTCAACGTTCTACAGAGACAGACAGGTAAAAACGCGCTGCTGCTTGCGGAAGACACCTCCGATCTGCGATGCTGTTGGCACATAGATGGAGGAAAATCGTGTCGGAAAACCCCCTTTTTGAGAAATATGGCCAGACGGTCCGGGACGGTACGGTCATTTTTGAAGAAGGCCAGTCGGGAGACAAGATGTATATCATCCAGGCCGGCGTGGTTCGGATCACCAAGACGATCGACGGGCGTGTGCATCAGCTTGCGGAGCTCGTAAAAGGTGATTTCTTCGGTGAAATGGCAATCGTATCCAACATCACCCGCTCTGCAACGGCAACCGCATCGGGAACGGTTGAATTCCTGTCGTTTGACCGGCAGGGCTTTGAGTCGATGATCGGCAAGAATACGATGATCGCGATGAACGTCATCGACAAGCTCTCAAAACGGCTGCAGAACTCCAACGCACAGATCCAGCAGCTCGTCCGGAAAAACGAACGCAGCATTATGGCGCTCAATCTCTACAACCGGTTTATGGAACACGGTGAGGGAGAAAGCGGTCTGACCTTTGACCGTACCGTTGAGGAGATCGCCCTGGAGCTCGCCTCGCCCAAAGACCGGGTAGGGGAGGTGCTCTACAGTTTTGAGACGCAGGGAGTGTGTAAGATCGACGGCAATGCGATACGTTTGAAGGACAAACAGAAACTGGTCAAAATGGCCGGTGCGGAGGAATAGCAAAACAGATGTGTGGCATTATCGGATATTGCGGGCCGCGCCAGGCGGCGCCGATCCTGATCGAGGGGCTGAAACGGCTTGAGTACCGCGGGTATGACTCCGCGGGTATCAGCGTGGCGCACAACGGATCCCTGGAACTCATCAAACGCGCCGGAAAAATCGCTGACCTGCGGGCACACGTCCCTGACGACTTTCCCGGCCATGTGGGTATCGGGCACACCCGCTGGGCAACCCACGGCGGCGTGACCGACGTCAACGCCCATCCCCATATCGATCCAACCGGGGCGGTCAGTATCGTTCACAACGGAATTATCGAGAATTACTCGGTTCTCAGGGAGCGCCTTGAAAACGAGGGGCATACGTTTGTCAGTGAGACCGACTCGGAGGTGATCGCCCATCTTGTCGCGGATTTTTACAACGGCAACCTGGAGACGGCGGTCAAGGAAACGGTTGCGCTCCTGAAAGGAACCTACGGCATCGTGGCGATGCACATCGATGAACCAGACCGGATCGTCGGGGCTCGTAACGGGTCCCCGCTGGTTCTCGGGATCGGTGACGGCGAGATGTTTCTTGCCAGCGACGTGACCGCCATCGTTGCGCATACCAAACAGGTCATTTACATCGAGGACGGCGAGGTGGTATCCCTCACCGCAGACAGCTACACCACCACAGACCTGCGGAACAACGCAATTCAAAAAGAGATCGACCTGATCAGCTGGGAGCTGGAAGAGATCGAAAAGGCGGGGTTTCCCCACTTCATGGAAAAGGAGATCTTCGAACAGGTCGAATCGGTTCGCCGGGCGATGCAGGGACGGATCGACTACGAATACGCCACCGGCCACCTCGGGGGGCTCAACCTCTCAAACCGGGAGCTCCTGGAGATCAACCGGATCAAGATCCTCGCCGCCGGCACCAGCTACCACGCCGGTATGGTCGCCTCGTACGTGCTTGAGGCGCTCTCCCGTCTTCCCGCCAACGCCGAGCTGGCCAGCGAGCTGCGTTACCGCAACCCGATCGTGGAACGCAAGAGCCTTTACTTCGCGATGAGCCAGTCCGGAGAAACCGCGGACACCCTCTACGCGATGCGGGAGATCCAGCGCAAAGGCGGCCGCGTCCTGGGCATATGCAACGTGGTCGGCTCCACCATTCCGCGTGAATCCGACGGCGGCGTGTATATCCACTCCGGTCCGGAGATCGCCGTGGCCTCCACCAAGGCGTTTACCAGTCAGCTGGTGGCGCTGTACCTGTTTGCCCTCATCATGGGGCGCATGCGGGATCTTTCCTACGAGCAGGGCCTGCGGTTTGTCGATGCCCTGGACAAAGTCCCCGAACAGATTCAGCAGATCCTTGACAACACCACCCCGATTCAGGAGCTGGCGCACAAGTACGCCCGCAGTGAGGATTTCCTCTTTCTCGGGCGCGGGATCAACTACCCCGTGGCACTGGAGGCGGCGCTCAAGCTTAAGGAAGTGAGTTACATTCATGCCGAGGGGTACAGCGCGGCGGAGATCAAGCACGGCCCGATCGCCCTGATCAATGAGGTGACGCCGTCGTTCTTTTTTGTCCCCGACGACGGGCTGCGTGACAAGGTGATTAACAACATCAAAGAGGT
>JAQIBO010000180.1 GCA_027859055.1 Spirochaeta sp. | reverse complement strand
GCCCTGGACACCGACACCGGCGTCGCCCAGGACATCGCCCTCGGCAGCGATGCCGATCGCGATACCGTTGCATTGCCCGATGCACCAGCCCCCGGCACGCCGGCCCCGGGACCGTCCGCCCCCGCCGCAGATCGCAGAAGGACCGCGCCAGTCCGCCTCTTCGACCTCCCCTTCGCGCACCGACTGCAAAGCTTCCTTAATCAGGACGGCGTACACCTGGTAGCAGCAACCATAGCCCAGACCAAAGACGCCGCCGGCGACTGGACACGCCCCGGCGCGGTCTACCAGGCAGACCTGGGCGATGGTCTCACCCAACCGCGCCCCGGTGCCACACCGCCGACCGACACCGCCCGGACACACATCCCGGCGACCGTTCCCCTTCCCCTGCGTCCGGTCCTCACGGAAATCCACAAAAACCACGGCCTCATCGTCGATCGCGGGCACCTCTACATCACCGGCGCCGAAGGCACCTACCGCGCCGCGTTACCCCGTACCAACGATGACCCGTGGAATTTCCAGCACATCTGGCATCAGGAGATATCGGAACTGCAGTTTATCGACCTCGACGGCGACGGCGCTGAAGAACTCGTCACGATCGAACCGTTCCACGGCGATCGTTTGGTGATCTACAAGGTAACGGCGGAGGATACCGTTCCAACCACGGGTACGACTCCGTCCGGCGGATTACCCCCCACCGTCCCGGCGCAAACGCCCGTTCTCCACCTCCATAAATGGCTCGAGAAAAGAATCGATTTCGGCCACGGCCTCTGGACCGGCCTGCTCGGCGGCGTCCCCTCAATCCTTCTCGGCAACCGCGCCGGGCACAAAAACCTGGAACTGATCCGCGTATCAACGACGGCCGATCGCAGTACCCCGGGCGCCCACGGTACTGCGGACCGCCTCATCACCCACACGATCGCAGAAGGTACCGGCACCGCCCAGGTCGCCGTCATCCACGGATACGACAAAGCGCCGGACTCCATCATCGCCTCCAACCAGGAGCAGGGAGAGATCGTCAGATATACGGTTTCGTAGATCGTCGATTCATCGAACGCGGAGCGTTCCGCGGTGCCCCTCTTCCAATCCGCGGCTATCTGGAACAGAATCGCACTATGAACGTTGCTGTCATCACTTCGTACGATCAGGAGCCGCGGGAGACTCTCGAGCGGTGTATCGCCTCGGTAAAGGCGCAGACTGTGCCGGCGGTGCATATCCTCGTCGCAGACGGCGCGCCCCAGGAGTGGATCGATGGGATAGACGGTGTGCGGCACATCAGACTGGATCGCCGGCACGAGGATCATCCGCTGGCGCCGTTCTCGATCGGCGCAACGATCGCCGCGGGCGAGGACTTTGATGCGATCGGGCAGCTGGATGCCGACGCAACGCTTGATGAGGACTACATACAGGCGTGCACCGAGATCGCGGAGCGGGAGTATCAGCTCCACTTTGTTCTCGTTGACGCGCATCCGCAGCCGGTGCGCCCCGGGGAGGACACACCACCGGAGGGCGCGATCGGTTCACTCTTTGTCCTGCGGAGGGGGTACCCGGCGCTGCCTGGTCTGGCGCTGATCCCTGTACCGCTCGCGTCGATGGGCTACCACGTCATCCTCGAGAAGTTTCGCATCCTGGAGTACCACGGGGTTGCAACGGACCGTCCGCTCGTGAGGCGCCCCAATACATTGCCGGTACCGATCGATGAGATAAAAACGTGGTGGAGCACCCTCACCGATCAGGAACGGGCGCTGATAGAGCGGCACGTCGGCGGTGCCATTTCGTTTACCGCGTAACGGTGCCTGCCCGGAGGTAGCGCATCGCCGCTTTGAGGTCTAACCGTCTTCAGCTGCGTCGTCTTCAGCGGCGATCGCGAGAAGCCGTTCCAGGCCGATCGCCGCAGCGGCGTTGCGTATCGCCGGCCACGCTTCAAGCAACTCACCCCAGAGTCGGTAACGCTCCTGAAGAAACGCGAGCTTCTCCTCAATCGTGCCGGGGGCACCACGGAGTTCGGTGGGGACAAGAGAGTCGGGGCGCGCCAACTCCCGGATCACCGAGTCCTGGTAGCGGCGCAATAGGAGCTCGCGGGCATACGGCTCCAGGCGATCGCGTTCCGCCCGGTGCGTCGCGATCTGCGATTCGATCTCTTCGCGCACCTCCTGGAGATACGCCATCTGAATGCTCCGCAGAAAATCCCTGAAATCCCCGGGCGCAATCCGGCCGATCTCACGATAGCGCCTGACCAGCGCGGTGATCCGCTGGCCCGGATCGGTTGTCGCAATACCCGCGCAAAGACTCCGGAGAGTCAGATAGTTGTACAACCCGGAATGCACGCTGTAGCGGCCGATCTCCATCTCGGAGAACGGGCGCTTCCCCGAGGGATCGTGAAAGACCGCGACCGGCAGGTCGGCAAACAGAGCGTTCTGGTGTGTCCATACCGCGAGAACGCTGAACGTATCGTCCTGCCCCCGCCCCCAGGGGAAAAAGGGAGGGAGTACCGTTGATCCGTCGAAAGCGCAACAGGCGGTGGAAAACCCTTGCCGTCCAAAGGTGGTCGCCGTTGTATGGCGCGCACGAACGCCGTGCTCCTGAATCGCCCCAACCGCGCTGCGATCGTCGATGTCTGCCCAGGCAAACTCCTGCGGCCGGCGGATCACCTCAAACGGCTCGCCCAGAACCCGGGAGCCAAACACCCCAAGGCGTCCGGCGATCACGGTAAGCGGATGTTGTTCCCAATCCCCGGCGACACCGGGAGTCAGTCCCGATAGATCGGTGTCGCGATCCGGAACCGTTCCCAAGACAGAGAGGAGGGCATTCAGGGGGTCGGATGCGGGGCGGGCATCTTTTTGCAGCTCCTCCACCGACCGATAGAGGCGCGCGTACGGCGGTACAGCGTCACCGACTCTCGGTGCGCCCTCTTCGGGCCGGTCACTGTTTCCGTCCGCGTCACAGTCCCCAAAAACCGCGTACTCCGGGAGAATATCGTCATCTATCGAGAGTACCGGCCGGCCGATCCCGGCGAGGAGTAACGTGTTTCGGGCAGCACCGGTCGAGACAACTGCGTCGCGATACACCCCGGAGTCCCCCAGGAGCCCCCATTCGATCACACCCGGATCGATCTGGTCACCCCGGGCGTGTTCCCGTATCACCTGCGCCCAGCGGCGCCGCGCCGCCGGGGAGACAAAATGCAACTCTCGCGCGGCGCCCTGGTCGTGTTGATCGACAACCGCTACGTCGAAGGCAGCAGCTCGGCGATCAACGAGGTCGATGCTGCAGG
>JAQIBO010000178.1 GCA_027859055.1 Spirochaeta sp. | reverse complement strand
GCGACGATAACGCGGCAACTTGAAAAAATCGGTGCAAGTTGTGACTGGTCCCGGGAACGGTTCACCCTTGACGACGGACTGAGTGACGCGGTGAAAGAGGTGTTTGTCTCCCTCTACGAGCGTGATTTGATTTATCGCGGTGAGTACCTGATCAACTGGTGTCCCAGCTGCGGGACCGCCCTCTCCGACGACGAAGTGGAACACGCCGAACGGAACGGACAGATCCACCATATCCGGTATCCCCTGTTCGACCCGGATACCCCGGACGCTCCCGAAGGATCCCTCGGGTGGATCGAGGTGGCGACAACCCGCCCGGAGACGATGCTTGGCGATGCTGCGGTTGCGGTCCATCCCGAGGACGAGCGCTATACCGATCTGGTCGGTAAATGGGCACGTCTTCCGCTGACCGACCGGATACTGCCGATCGTTGCGGATACCTATGTTGACCGGGAGTTCGGCAGCGGTGCGGTCAAGATCACCCCCGCCCACGATCAGAACGACTGGGAAATCGGCGAGCGCCACGATCTGGAGCGGATCAATATACTGACCGCGGAAGCGACGCTTAACGCCAACGTGCCGGAACGGTACCGGGGCTTGAACGTGGAAACGGGACGCCGCCAGGTGGTGGCGGACCTCACAGAGCAGGGGTACCTCGTCCGGCAGGAGGATCACGTCCACCAGGTGGGCCGTTGTTACCGCTGTGGTACCGTGGTGGAACCGTGGGTGAGTACCCAGTGGTTCGTCCGCATGAAACCGTTGGCAGACAAGGCGCTGCAGGCGTGGAAGAACGACGAGATCCGCTTTTATCCGCGGCACTGGGAAAATACCTACACGCACTGGTTGGAGAACATTCGTGACTGGTGTATCAGCCGCCAGCTGTGGTGGGGCCACCGGATCCCGGTGTGGTACGACGATGAGACCGGTGAAATGATCGTAAGCCGGACCGACCCGAACGATGATCCCGCCCACGCCGGCAGAAAACTGCGCCAGGACCCCGATGTGTTGGACACGTGGTTTTCGAGCTGGTTGTGGCCATTCAGCACGCTCGGGTGGCCGGAACAGACACGTGACCTCGAACGCTTCTACCCGACAACTTCTCTGGTGACCGCCTATGACATCATCTTCTTCTGGGTGGCGCGGATGATCATGGCGGGCCTCGAGTTTATGGGCGAGGTGCCGTTCCGGGACATTTACATCACCGGCCTGGTCCGCGACATCGACGGTCGCAAGATGTCAAAAAGCCTCGGGAACGGAATTGACCCGCTGGATATCGTCGCCCGCTACGGTTCGGATGCGCACAAGTTCACTCTCGCGTATCTCAGCGTTCAAGGCTCGGATGTGCCGATCGCGCCGGACAGTTTTCAGCTGGGCAGTAAGTTCGCCAACAAGATCTGGAATGCAACCCGCTACCTGCTCATGAACCTGGAGGGGCGTACGCTGGTGCCGTTCGACCGCATCGAGTTGAACGACGTTGACCGGTGGATCTTTTTCCGGCTTGACCAGACGGTTCGAGCCGTGGCGGATGGGATGAACCACTACCGGATGGACGAAGCGGCGCGCGGCGTATACGAATTTTTCTGGAACGATTTCTGCGACTGGTATATCGAAGCGAGCAAACTGGATCTGTACTCCGATGATGACCCGCGCAAGGACCGGGCGGTATCCCTGCTGCTGTACGTCCTCGAAGAGAGCCTCCGCCTGATGCACCCGTTCATGAGTTTCATCTCCGAGGAGATCTACCAGCGGTTACCACGGGAGCTCAAACCCGCCGACGGCTCTGCCACGCTGCCGGGCTACGGCGGTTCAACAGCCGAATCGGCTGCGCGACCGGTCGCCACGATCGTCGGGAGATACCCGCAGACCTCCGCAGCGCGCAGTGATGCCGCCGCGCGCTCGGCAGCGGCGGGATTTGCCGGGTTGCAGGAGCTTGTCCGCGGCATTCGGACGATCAGAAGTGAATTTACAATACCCCCGGGCCGCCACTTTGACGTATACGTGCGGTACGGCGACGAACGGGCCGAACTGGGTGCCTTCTTCCGCGACAACCAGGCGATCGTGACGATGCTCGGCGGGATCGACAATCTGGAAATCGGGACCGATGACGACCGTCGCCGGGGAGCTGTTGCGATCGTCGGAAGCGGGTTTGAGGCGTATCTGTACATTCGGGAATTGATCGACGTCGATGCGCAGTTGGCGCGGCTGGATAAGAGTATCGCCCGGACCGCGAAAGGTTTGAAACAGGCGGAGGGAAAACTCGCAAGTGAGGGATTTCTGGCCAAGGCGAAACCGGAAGTGGTAGAAATCGAGCGCGCCAAAGCGGTTGATTTGCGCGACCAGCTCGCCCGGATGGAGAACGTTCGGCGGGAACTGGCAGACGAATAGGAAGCCGGCGTGGAAGAACTGACCGGAGCACTCGCGGTGCGGCTTGTCGAGGCGGGGATGACCGAGAACCTCAGCGTCGAGACGGTCAATCTGTATGTGACGATGGGGGCGCTTCTCCTTGTTTCGTTTCTCATCGGCGTGGTTGCGGTCCTTGCCGGGGTTGGTGGGGGTGTCCTGTTTGTTCCGTTGGTCAGCGCCCTCTTCGCTATTCATGTGGATTTCATTCGTGGAGCTGGTTTGATGGTCGCGTTGGTGGGGTCCGTCGCAGCTGCGCCGCGGCTCATGCGACGCAGGTTTTCCCGGTTGCGGATCTCAATTCCGCTGGCGTTGTGCGGTTCCGCCGGGTCCATCGTCGGCGCCCGGCTGGGGCTCCTCATTCCCGCGGATACGATCATCTTCGTTCTCGGCGTATTCATGATTCTGGTTGCGGTGCAAACGGCGGTTCAGGCGTATCGCGCAGCACGACCGGATACGCGGAGACCGGTTTCCGCCGAACCGCGTCGGCGCAGCGGCCTGTCGGAGCGTCTTGCTGACCGGTGGCAGCTGTCTGGGTCGTATTATGATCCGGCGATCGGCGCTGAAACGGCGTGGCGAGCGCACCGAGTCGTTCCGGCGATGGTACTGTTTCTCGGTATCGGCGTCCTTGGCG
>JAQIBO010000158.1 GCA_027859055.1 Spirochaeta sp. | reverse complement strand
ACGACGATACCGATGAGAAGGATCAGCCCGACGAGCACCGGCATGGAGACCGGCATCCCCGCGATCCACAGCGCCACGGCAACCCCGATCAGGCTCAAGGGCACCGACGCCAGGACGGTGATCGGGTGTGCGAAGGACTTGAACTGCGCCACCAGCAGGAGGTACACGGCGATAAACGCGATGCCCAGCGCGCCGGCGAGTTCGCTGCGCGCGTCGGCCATGTCCGACTCTTCACCTTCCAGGGAAACGGTGTACCCCGCCGGAACGGTCATGCCGTTTACGGCGGCGGCGACGTCGGCGGTTACGAAGTTCAGCGGCCGGTCCTGGTGGAGCGCGAGAATGTCAAGTTTCGGTTGCAGGTTTTCGCGAGTGACCAGACCCTGCACGGTCACCTCCCGGCCCTCCACCACTGAGCCGACGGGGATGGTGGTACCCGCGGCGGGCGCAAAGGCGCGGACGGCGTAGGCGGCGTCACGGTCAGACCGGTATTCCGGCGCGTACCGGACGCGAATCGGGGTATCTGAGCCCCCACCGCCGGCGTTTGCTCCGGTCCCGTCGTCCCCACGAAATACTCCGGCGGGAACGCCGTCAAGCGCCTGTACCAGCTCCCGGGAGAGCGAAGCAGGCGAGATTCCCAGCTCGCGGGCGCCTTCCACGTCGACTGAGAGGTTGACCGTTTTCTGGTCCAGGCGCCAGCTTCGGTAGGCGTTCACGGTCCCCGGCACGGCGGCGACCGTCTCAAGCACATCGTCGCCAAGGCGGTCAAGGACGATCGGATCCGGTCCCTTGATGCTGACCACCACAGAGGAGGCGGTGGTGGCGACTGCGGTGCTCCCGGACTCCCGCACAACAAGGTTCTCGATACCGGGAACGCGAGCCAGCTGCGCGCGAAGGCGATCCTGTATTTCCCAGATCGATTCCTCCCGCTCCGTGCGGGGTGTCCAGGTGACGGTGATGTAGCCCTGCGTGGGTCCCTGGACACCGCCACCACCAAAGGAGGTCATGCCCGGCTCGAACCCGATCTGCGAGGAGAGGCGGTCCAATTCCGATTCCGCCAGTATGATCTGTTCCACCTCCGCAACGACCTGTTCCGTTTCCGAAAGGGAGGAGCCGGAGGGTGTTTCCACGGTGACGAAGGTGTCACCACCGTCCATGCGGGGAAGCAGTTCCATGCCCAGGGACAACAGTATTTGTGCGCCCCCGGCAAACGCCGCAACGGCGATAACAAGAACGACCCACCGATGTCGAAGCGATGATTTCAGGAGCTGAACGTAGACCGACTGCAGCCCGTTCATCAGCGCGCCCCATGGACGCGCGGCAATTTGCGCGATGCGTTCCATGCGTCCGGCGGGACCGGTCACTTTCATCGTCAAAATGGGCACAAGCAGGAGCGCGACGAGCAGGGACGAAAGAAACGCGATGATCATCGTACCGGCGAGCGGGCCAAACGTCTTACCGACAAACCCGTACAGAAAGAGCAGCGGAACAAGTACGGTCAGCGTCGTGGCGTTACCCGCGATAACCGCGAACTGAATCTCTTTGGCCCCCTCGAGGGCTGCCTGAAAGGGCGTTACGGAGCCCTTGCCCTCCTGATAGTGACGGCTGATGTTTTCCAGAACGACGACGGAGGCGTCGACGACCATACCGACCGCAAGAATAACGGCGGTGAGCGTCACCATATCCAGTTGGATGCCGAAGAGCACCATTCCCGCGAAGGTCAGGAGAAACGACATCGGCATGGAAATCGCCACGACCAGGCCGCGACGAAAGCTGCCGAGAAAGAGAAAGATGATAATCGTGGCGAGAATCAACGCCTGGCCGACGGCACCGAGCATGTTGCCCACCACCATTTCGGTAAATGATGCGCTTTCGTCGGCGACGACCGCCTGTACGTCGGGATACCGTTCCCGGATATCACTGAACGCGTCGTTGACGAGTCCGACGACCTCCACCGTATTTGCGTCTTCCTGTTTGAAGACCTGCATCGCGATTGCGGTTTCACCGTCGACGCGAAAGCGGGACATATCCTCTCCCGATCCGATTTCGATCCGGGCGAGGTCACCGAGGAGAACGCGCTGCCCCGTGGGAGTAGTTACCGGGATATTGGCAAGCTCGGCGATACTCCCGCTTTGTTGATCCACGCGGAAACTGTACTGGCGCCCTTCGCTGCGAATTTCTCCCGCGGGAAGGCTGATGTTGTTGGTGGTGATCGCCTCTACGACCGTTCCAAAGGGCAGATTGTGCGCTTCAAGACGGGAACGGTCGATTCTCACGGAAAGCTCCGGTTGATACCCGCCGAACACATCGACAAGTGCCACGCCGGGTACCCGTTGAATCTCCGGGGCGATGATATCTTCGGCGAGACTTCGCACCGCGGTCATATCCTCACCGATGAGCCCCATTGTGATTACCGGACGGTCGCTGGTTGAAAATTTGAGTACCTGTGGTTCGGCGATCGTCCGTGGCAGCGTTGATCTGATCCGGGAGATCGCGTTTTGCACGTCCACCGCGGCAAGATCAACGGAGATATCGTACCGAAACTCAACGGTCACCAGGGACAGTCCGTTTTGGGAGGAGGAGCTGACCTGTTCCACCCCCTCAAGGGAGGCAACTTCTTCCTCGATCGGATCGGAGACGAGATCCGCCACGTCCTCGGCGGCCGCGCCGGGATATGCGGTCAGCACGTTTACCAGCGGCGGCGCCGTGTCGGGAAAGAGCTGGATGGGAAGGTTGATATACGAAAGAAGACCAAAGATCACCGCCGCGATAAACAGCGGATAGATCGTAAACCGATGCTTGAGAGCATAATCGGAAAGTGCCATCAGTTACCCCCTGCGGTGGAAACCGCGTACACCGGGGCGCCGTCTCGCAGTCCGTTGAGGTTGGTCACCGCGACCGGATCGGTCCCGTTCCAGTCGAAGGAAACGGCGATCCACCCGCCCTGGGTGATACCCGCGGTGACGTCATGACGGTGTGCCACCTCATCCACGACGGTGAAGAGGTGCGGCGAACCGTCACGGTCAGCGAGTGCGCGCACCGGGACCGCGAGCGCGGATTCTCGCCGCTCCACGATAAAGTCGGTCCGAATTGAAGCGCCCTTTCTGGCAAGATCCGACGGCAGGTCGGTATCCACGGCGGGAATGGGAACCGTCACGGAGAAGGTGCGGGCGCGTCCGCTTGCCGCGGGGGCAACCGAGGTGACGCGGGACGCGATGATGCGGTCCGGAGCCGGCGCGAGTTCTACCGATGTACCGACGGTCACCCCGCGGCTGAGATCCTCTTCCACCACGTCAACCCGGATTTCCCGGGTGGCGTCACCGATGAGAATCAACGGCTGCCCCGGCATCACCGGCTGGCCGGTCTCCGCGGGCCAGTCGAGGACGGTTCCGTCAAAGGGCGCGGTCACTACCGTTTTGGCGAGCTGCGCCTCCGCTTCGGCCAGGCCGGCACGGGCGGTGCGCAGGGCGCGATTACTGGCATGCGCCTGTTCCGGCGCGAGGGCGCCCTGCTCCACGAGGCTCGTGTCGGTTTCGTGACGCGCGCTCCAGTAGTCAACCTCGGCGTGAAGGCGTTCTACGGCGGCCTCCATCTCCGGAGACTCCAGCCGCGCCAGAACGGTGCCTTTTGTGAAGGAGGCCCCTTCAGGAACGGGCAGCTCCGAAAGCGTTCCCTGCACGCGAGCGATAATCGGTACTTCCTGCCGGGCGAACACGGTGCCGACGTAGGAGATCCGGTGTTCCAGCGTCCGATATTCCGGTTGTTGGACGCGCACGGCGACGGGATCACCGGCCCCGGCCCCGGCGGAGTTCCCCGCCGTCTCCTGATCACCCGACCCGGAACATGCACCGAGTGTTGCTATGACTGCAAATGTCGCTCCCAGCAGGATTGCGCGGTAGCTGCGTCTCGATATCTGTTTCATCGTGTGTTACTCCTCAATAAGTGATGTGATGAGCGCGGGAGAAAGGTCTCCGGCGATCTGTGTATGGGCGATATAGGCGAGCAACCGGTCGTACCGGGTGCTCTGTTCGTGCATTCTGAGTTCCAGCAACGTTGTCTCGGCGGTGAGCAGGTCACTGAGCGAGGCGCGCCCCTCGGTGAAGCGGTTTTCCACCGCGCTCACCGACCGTTCCTGATTGACCGCGGCGGCGGCCAGGAGCTCTTCGCGCTGTGCGGCGCGGTCCCAGCGCTGACGGAGGAGGCGCGTCTCCGTGAGTTCCGCGGTGCGCACCGACGCACGGTTGTGGCGGGCTGCCTCCACGTCGGCCTCGGCGGCGTTAAGGCGCGCCAGGCGTTCACCACCGGTAAACAGCGGCACGGTAACGGTGAGGCCCAGAGACCACTCGGCGGTGAAGTCGAGATCACTTCCGGAGCGGGTGGACTGGGAGGCAAAGCCGTTGATGTGTGGTGCAAAGGAGGTTTGCGTGGCGGTGTGGGACGCTTCCGCGGCGCGGTACTGCGCCTCCGCGGCCTGCCACGCCGGACCGACGGCGGCGTTCTGGTCGGCGGAGGTCCCGATGGGGGGCGCTTCCCGAAAGTCCGGGACTGCCGGGGCCACCGCGCGGTCTTGTCCAAGGAGCGACGCAAGGCGGAACGCAAGTTCGTCTTGACGATATTGCAGTTGAACGCGCTCTGCCTGCAGTGACTGCATATTGGCCTCAACCTCGGAAACGGAGGACGGCGGAACGCGGCCCGACCGGGACAAAGTGCGGAGTTCCACGAGGCGGCGTTCCAGCGCCCGGATGTGGCCGTCCAGGAGGGCGGTGTTGTCGTGAATTTGACCGCTCTGAACGAATATTTCGGCGACGGCACCGATAATACGCTGCTCGGCTTCCGCCTGGTGCGCGCGCTGAGCATCAACGCCATAGCGCGAGGCGGAGAGGCCCGAGAGCGACGGAAGGTTGAGAATGGGAACGTCCAGGCGGAGCACGCCGGTGTAGATTT
>JAQIBO010000099.1 GCA_027859055.1 Spirochaeta sp. | reverse complement strand
TCCTTGTACTTCACCACCCGCGGGTTGTCCGTGGCTTGTACCGTGTCCGCATGGGCTTTCAAAAAGCCCTTCACCATCTCGTTTACGACGTTGTCAGGGTTGTTGATTATTCGTTGCATCAGTCTCCATCCACCAGTTTGAACTGTGTGCTTACGCACTCCTGAGATTCCGACTCAAAAATGTGCACCCGGTTGTACGAAACATGAAAGGTGACCTCGTCACCGGCGGTGTAAAACTGGAAGGGACTCACCACGACGGTCAGAATATCTCCGTCGATCTTGGTTGTGACGTGGTTTTCCTCTCCGAGAAACTCGAACACGTCGACGGTACCGCTCAGGCTGACCGTGTCCGCACCCGGTTCCACGTGCACATCGTGGGGCCGAATCCCCAGCGTAAAGTGCTTCTTCCCCAGGTCCAGAATCCGCTGGCGCCATTTTTCCGGGATCGGAAACTCCAGGGACCCGTTGTTCGACTTTAACGACGCCGCTCCCTCTTCGGTGATCAGCGTGCACTCGAAAAAGTTGATCGCCGGCTCCCCGATAAAGTCCGCCACAAACCGGTTGATCGGGTAATCGAGCAGTTCTTCCCGGGTACCCACCTGCTGCAGTTCCGCAAAGTTCATCACCGCGATACGGTCGGCGAGGGAGATCGCCTCCAGCTGGTCGTGGGTCACGTAAATGAACGTCGTTTTCAGCTCGTCGTGAAGGTGTCTGATCTGCGCGCGGGTATAGGTCCGCAACGTGACGTCCAGATGGGACAACGGCTCGTCGAGGAGAAACACCTCAGGCTCCCGGATCAGCGCCCGGGCCAGAGAGACGCGTTGCTGCTGGCCACCGCTCAACTGGCTCGGCCCGCGGTCGAGCAGATCGTCGATCTCCAACATCGCAACAACCCGGTTCAATCGTCTTTGCAGTTCGTCATCGGGAGTACCCTTCGCTCGCAACGGAAAGAGAATATTCTCCCTGACCGACAGATGGGTGTACAACGCGTACGTCTCTAAGGACATCGCCACGTTGCGGTCCTGCGGCGAAAGGTCGTTGACGCGGCGATCACCGATAAATATGTCCCCGGAGGTCACGTCTTCCAGACCGACGATCATCCGCATTGACGAGGTCTTTCCACACCCCGAGGGGCCAAGGAGGCACATAAACTCACCGTCCCGCACCTCGAGGTTGAGATCGCGGACCGCCTTTACTTCTTCTTTCTTACTGATATACGTCTTGAAGACGTTCTTAAGTGTTACCGATGCCATGTCACAATCCCCTTTTACCGATACTCGAGATTCGTGGTGGTCTGTTCATCGAACAGATAGATGTCTTTGGAGTTGATCTTGACCGACAGCGTCTCGTCCACCTTGAAGTGCCGGTTGGACTGGGTCAGCACCCGAAAGCGCGTCCCCTCCACTTCCAGGATCAGGACACCGTAGGTCACAAAGGGGTTGAACGCGTAAACCGTTCCCTGAAACGTCCCCTTCCCGTCCGGCACGATTTCCACCGCCTGTGGCCGAAACCCGACGCGTACGCGCCCGCCACCGGTCTTTTCTTTCACCAGCGCCGCTTGCTCCCTGGTCAGGACAAACTGCATTGACGGGATATCATCCGCCACCAGCGTCATCTCGCCGTCGTGGGAACGCACGCTGGTACCGATAAGGTTGACCTCCGGAAACCCGACGTGTTTGGCCACAAACTCGTTCATTGGCTTGTGATAGACGGTTTTCGGGACGTCGACCTGCTCAATCTGTCCATCCTTGAGAACTCCCACGCGGTCCCCAAGAGAGAGTCCCTCTACGTAGTCGTGGGTCACGTAGATCGTCGTTGTATTGAGCTCCCGCTGGATCCGGTTCAACTCGACCCGCATGCGGTGACGCACTTTGGCGTCTACGTGAGAGAGCGGTTCGTCGAGGAGGAAAACCGCTGGTCGGCGCACAATCGCCCGCCCGAGGGATACGCGCTGTTTCTGTCCGCCGCTGAGCTCTCCCGGACGACGGTCCAGAAGGTGGCCGATCTCCAGCATATTGGCGATCCGCTTCACCTCTTTGTCCACCTCGTCCTCAGACTTCTTGTACTTCGGAGAGCGCAACGGATTGGCGATGTTGTCGTAGACGCTGAAATGCGGATACAACGCGTAACTCTCAAACGTCATCGAAACGTTCCGGTCCGCCGGCTTCACGAGGTTGGAGAGCTTTCCATCGATGTACACGCGTCCTTCCGACGGTGTGACCAGTCCGGCCACCGTCTTGAGCGTGGTTGTTTTTCCCGCGCCGGAGGGCCCGACGAGTACGAAAAACTCCTCTTCTCTGATCTCGAGGGAAAGATTCTTAACCGCGACATCTTTCCCGTACATCTTTGTCACATTATCAAGTTTTACTGTGCCCATACCCTATGTATCCTTCGTTGTGTGTGTACTCGTACCACGACGTCACGCCTTGACCGCGCCAAGACTGAGTCCACGAATCAGGTGCTTCTGGGCGTAGAGCGCCAGAATGAGAGCCGGAATCGCCGCCAGCACGATCGCGGCGGCCATATCGCCGTACCGGAGCGCGTCTGCGGAGATAAACTGCATCGCCCCGACGGTAACCGGCGCCGTTCGACTTCCGCCGAGGAGGACGGCAAAGACGAAGTTGTTCCACGCGTAGATAAACGCCAGCAGACCGGAAGCGGCGATTCCCGGACGAATCAGCGGGAGCACGATGCGCCAGAACGTATGAACCCGCCCGTATCCGTCAAGCCAGCACGCCTCTTCCAGTTCGCGGGAGACATCTTCGATGTACCCCCGCAGGATCCACACGATCATCGGCAGGGTGATCAACTGGTACACCCAGATCAGCCCGGTATACGTATCGAGCAGACCCAGGCGTTGAAAGAAGATGTAAATCGGGATAATTACCATCAGCTCCGGAGCAAACCGAAACGACAGAATCGTAAACGCAAGGTCTTCCTTTCCCTTGAAATTGAACCGGGCGATAGCGTACGTCGCGGGAACACCGACAAAGACGGAGATCACAACCGCACCAAAACTGATGACAAGGCTGTTTGCGAAGTTCCGCAGAAAATCCACGGTCGAACTACCCGTCGAGGCACCGGTGAGTCCGGTGAAGAGACTCTGAAAATTCTCCAACGTCGGCGTAAAAAAGAATGTCGGCGGCCAGGAGAGAATCTCCGGCAGCGTCTTGAAAGCCATGGAAAAGACCCAGAGCACCGGGAAGAGCGCGCCGATGAAATAGAGGGTCAGAACCACGTTGAGAACGTAATCGGTCATTTTGTCTTTTTGTGTCTTTACTTCAGGCATCGTTTGTGTCTCCTCAGCTCAGCTTGGCGCGCCATTTCATCCAGTGGTTCACCAGGAACTTGCTCACCACAAAGATGATGATCCAGGTGAGAAACATATACGCGGCACCGCGTCCGATGTTCAGATAGGTAAATGACTGGGTGTACGCCGTGACCTGGAGGGTCATGAGCGAATCACCGGGTCCACCCTTGGTGAGAGCGAAGGGAATGTCGAACATGCGAAAGCTGTCTATCAGGCGGAAAATAAGTGCGATCGTGATATACGGCGTCAGCATCGGCATCGTCTGCGTCCGGAACGTATACCATTTTGACGCACCGTCCACCTGAGCCGCTTCAAACGGCGCGCGCGGCAGTGAGCGCAAACCCGCAAGGACCAGAAGGGCGATAAACGGGGTGAAGATCCAGATATCGATCAACACAACGGTGAACATCGCGTAATCTGCAACACCAGCCCACGGGAAGTTCTTGAGGGCCGGATTGATGAGGCTCAGGAAATAGTTGAGAACACCAAACTGGGTACTCATCATCAGGCGCCACATCAGTACCGCGATAACCGGTGCAATCAGCAGCGGAAGGATCAGGAGAGGCCGAAAAATCTTGGTAACGATATTGTCCCGGTTGAGAAGCAATCCGATCGCCAGACCAAGAAGCAACTCGATGCCGACCGCAAAGAACACGTACGTCGAGGAGACGCGGATCGCGTTCCAGAACTGCTCGCTGCCGAACATCCGGATGTAGTTTTGCAGCCCGGTGAACTTAAAATCGGGTCGCATCAAATTGTAATTCGTGAACGACCAGAACACGCCGGTTCCAAACGGTATCAAAATACCGACTGTCAGCAGCAGTGCCGGGAGAATGATGAGAAACGGTTTCAGTCGCTCCAGGCGCGTCGGTTGGAGACGCTCAAGGGTACCGGCACCGTTGTTTGCTGTGTCCGCCATTATCAAGCCTCCTTAGTTGGTTCGCGGATTACCCACCGCATGGGTGACTATTCGTCGGATACACACGTCTCTTCCAGAACAGGAACGGAAACGCCACCTGTGTTCCGGCACAAGTACGATAACGCATCTGTTCCAATTCTCGTTGGTGTATATCAACTGAATCGGGGCCGGACAGGTGTCCGGCCCCACGGTCTTGTGAAGCGATTCTTAGAACTCTTCGGCGAGGCGTTCAGCCAGGTCGTCGAGGACCTCTTCCGCATCTGCGCCACCGTAGATGTCATGCAGCGCAGCCGCCCATTCAGTTGTGGTTTCGAAAAACCGTGACTGTGCGGTGAAATGAATACCGGTACCGTCAATCAGGTTCTGGTACTGCTCAAGATAGCCGTCAAAGTTCTCCAGCCGCGCCTGGAAAGCAGGATCTTCCCAGATCGACGCACGAATCGGATTGACCGTTGCGTGCTCAACAGCAGCCGTCGTCAGGAATTCCTTGCTGGTCGCCCACTGCAGCCAGTACCACGCAGCGCCTTTCTTCTGGGAGTAGCTGTTCATAGCGATCGCCCACGTCCACATGTTCGGCGTTTTGGCGGGACCATCAAGTCCCGGAGGATAC
>JAQIBO010000084.1 GCA_027859055.1 Spirochaeta sp. | reverse complement strand
ATTGTAGGTTATACCGGCGCCGGCAAACCGACGATTATCAATCTTTTGAAGCGGCTGTGGGATGTTGACGCCGGAGCAATCCGTCTGGACGGGGTTGACCTGCGGGATCTTCCGCTCCGCGATCTCCGATCAACGGTGCAACAGATTCAGCAGTATGTATTTCTGTTTGACGATACGATCCGGGACAATTTGACTCTCGGCTCAGATGTGTCGGATGAGGAGATCTGGGCCGCATGTGAAACGGTACAGGTCGCCGATTTCATCAGGGGACTTGAGCACGGCCTGGACACCCGCCTCCGGGAACGGGGTGGCAACCTGTCGGCGGGACAACGCCAGCTCATGGCGTTTGCGCGCGTTTTGCTTCACGATCCGCCGGTGTTAATCCTGGACGAGGCGACCTCAAGTATTGACAGTGAAACGGAGCAGAAACTCCAGCACGCCGTGAACGCCGTCACCGGGGGGCGGACTTCGCTTGTCGTTGCCCATCGGATTTCAACGATCCAGCACGCGGATCGGATTATCGTCATGTCCCATGGTCGAATCGTCGAAGAGGGGAACCACACCGCCCTTCTCGACCGCCGCGGTCTGTACGCTACTCTGTATCAACTGCAGTACGTGCAGCGGGGCAGTTCTCCGAACTGATCACCCAGTCGATACTCTTACGGCGATTCCCGCCACCGCCGCGCTGTTGTTGTTTGTCCTGTTGACGGCTCCCCTGACGCTGGAACGCGCAAATAGGTAGAGACGCGTACTGTCCTTCCGGGCCAAACATCCTGATCTGACCGCTGAGAATGTTGATCTCCTGGACGCGGTAGGTGTCGCCGTCGAGTTCAACCAGCGCTCCTTCCCGCGGGTACCTTCTGCGCTCTTCCTGATAAAAACCGTGCTCATACGCGAGACAGCAGAGCAACCGGCCGCACGGTCCCGACACTTTCATCGAATTGAGGGAGTAGTTCTGATCCTTGGCCATTCGGATTGAAACCGGTGCGAGGTGATCCGACACGCCGTTGCAACACAGGCGTCGCCCGCAGATACCCAGCCCGCCAAGAATCCTCGTCTCGTCGCGGACACCGATCTGCCGCAATTCCACCCGCAACTGGAATTCACTGACCAGATCTCGAACGAGATTTCGAAAATCAACGCGGTGTTCAGACACGAAGAACACCAGCATCTTGCTCCGGTCCAGCAAATAATGAGCACTGACAACCCGCATTTCCAAACGGTGTTCGTCCACGCGCTTGGAACATGTCCGCACGGCGCTGTGCGCCTCCCGTTCCTGGCTGTAATAACGGTCCAGATCACCCTGACCGGCGATCCGTTCGATCGAATATTCCTGCTTATACTGTTTCCGGGTCTGATCCGAAACGTCCCCGGTCAGCACCTCTCCCAGATCCAGACCGTATCGTCCGCTGTACACCACCGTATCACCGTCACGCACTTCAAGCGCTCCCGTGTCTCCGAGGTCCGTTTCCCGACTATGTAAATTTCGCAGAACAACCTGCATCTTTTTCCACCTACTGCATCAGATCTACAAGCATCCCCTCGATCTCCTCGAGCCGACGCAGAATTTCCAGTTGTTCGGTCTGCGCTTGCAGCAGACCGTGAATCAGCCGATCAACAGACCGGTTTATCGTTGTGAGCAAATAGTACCGTTTTCGTGAGAGAATATCCCGCTGGGACTCGTGGACGCTGACGCTGTTTGCTTCAGGAACGACCTTCCTGAGAAAACGGCGGACCGTTTCCCGATACTGCTGTGCCGCAGTATACGTTCGCTCCTGGAGCAGGCGTTCCCCCGCCTCGTGGACCGCGTCATATAAGCGTTCAGCCGGAGCGGAAATATCCGGAATAGCACCCAGGTCAGGCGTACCGACGACGACAGGATCGAGATCCTCCGGGGCGTTCACAGACTCCAGTTTTGTCGCAAATCCGCCGATCCCCGATCCCTCGCTGGAGGTCGATGTCCGATTGCGTTTGTGGCGATCAAGGCCCCGTTGGCGATCGCTCCGAATCGGCTCCATTATACACCTTCACCGGACGACACGCCCGACGGATCCACTGACGGCACGCTCTGCCGCCGTCGGCGGGAACTGCGACGTCCCGGCCGTCGGAGCGTCTGCTGCTCGCCGATCGGATCACCAGCCCGTCGTTCCGGCTGTTCCTGACCCGCTTCCGTTCCCCGGATATGAATCGCCCCGTCAAGGAGAACGCCCGACTCCGCGATGAGACGCGGACTGTAGATGTTGCCGGTGACGATCGCCGACTCCAGCGCGATAACTTTGTCTCGTGCGTAGATCGTTCCACGAAACACGCCGCCTATCACCACCGTCGCTGCGTCGATCGTGCAATCCGCCCGTCCGCCGCGGCCGATAATAACCCGCCCGTCAGTCTGCACATTTCCCCGAAAATCGCCATCGATTCGGAGGAGACCGGTGACGGAGATCGTTCCTTTAAAAAAGGTCCCGGCACCGACAATAGAGTTTACAAGTGTTGATTCTAAAGACGCCATATACCGTGAAGTGGATCAGCGCGTACCAATGCCGCCGCGGTCAAAGGTGTTGCTGATCTTCAGGAACGCCGCCGGGTCGACAACGTCAGTCCCGAGCATGATGATAAAATCCAGGTGCGGTCCCGTCGAGATCCCGGTGTTACCCAACGTGCCGATTCGTTCACCCTGGACAACGTCCTGCCCCTCGTTTACCAGAATACTCTGCATATGCGAGTACCGCGTTCGAAAGCCGTATTTATGACGAAGGTAGACGTAGAACCCGTATCCGGGATCGTAACCCAGTTCAACGACCTTACCACTGGCGCTGGCAAGGATCGGCAAACCGGGCGGTCCGGCGATGTCTATTCCTTTGTGAAGGTACCACTGCCCGTTGATCGGGTGGATATTCGGTCCGAACTCCATCGTTACCCGGCCAAGCCCGTTCGCTACGGGCCAGAAATTGGGCAAATCCGACAGGAGAGCCTGCTGGGACTCCAGAACTGAGCGTATTTCACGAAGCGGATTAACCGCCTCCTGGAGTGTACCGGCGAGGTTTCGCATTTCCTGTACTTCCCGGGAACGTCCGTCGCCGACCGCCTGAATATCAAAAAAAGAAGAGAGATCGCCTCGTGTGACCGCCGCCGGAACGGTTTCGTCCGGCTGCTGAATCCCCAGGCTGTTGATCGTATCAACGAGTTCCTCGTCAAAGGCACCCGCAGCGCTCAGCAGGCTGTCAACTTCGTTCAGAACAGCATCGAGATTTGCCTGAGAGGTCGCCGCTACACTTTCCTGCTCGTCAATAATTGCGGTCGCACCGACATGAATACTGGAAAGATATATGAAACCACCAAGAACAGCTCCAAAAATTCCAAACGCGAAAATAAGAACCAAGGCGTTGATATGAAAATTGATAACACCCCGCTCGGAATGCGGAATGAGCATAATCGTGAACCGCTGGGTCAGTGTCCGCCAGACGGCCCGAAGGGGTTGCGCTCGGAGGCGCTGATGATTGTGCCTGTTGCCGGTGTTTTTCTGTCGGCGGGTGCTTCCTCCCACGTAAACTCCTCGTTAGTCACGATACCATAAATAATTATCGGCGTCAATCTTCACATGTTTACAGAACAGCTTGACGAAACCTGACCCCAGTGCTACTTTTTAATCGTCCGCAAGCGGGCATATCCTGTTTCTTTTGGTAAAATCAGTATGAGACTATTTGATACTCATGCTCACATAGGTTTGATTGACGAAGATCCTATTGAGCAGCTTATTGTGGCGCAGGAAGCGCGCCATGAACAGATCAGCGGAATCCTCAGCATTTGCAATAACGTACGTGATTTTTTTGACCTCCACGAGAGTCTGCGGACCGCCTCAAACGTATTCTTTGCCGTCGGGGTATCTCCCTCAGAGGTGACCAATCCCGGTAAAGACTGGGAATCCCAGGTGGAACAGGGTGCAGCGCTTCCCCGCGTCGTTGCGATCGGGGAGACCGGGCTCGACTACTACCGCAAGTTTGGCGATAAGGACTCTCAGATCGAGCTGTTTATCCGACAGCTTGAACTGGCCAGCCGTCTTGACCTGCCCGTCGTAATCCACAACCGTGAGGCCGGCAGTGATATCCTTGAGATTCTCCGCGAAAAGATTCCTCCCCGGGGTGCCGTGCTTCACTGTTACTCCGAAGACTGGGAATACGCTCAAAAGGCACTTGAGCTTCCAATCTATATCTCTTTTGCCGGAAACGTGACATACCGTAACGCCCGCAATCTTCACGAGACCGCGCGTAATATGCCGGCGGATCGCATTTTGATTGAAAGCGAGGCCCCCTTTATGGTGCCTGCTTCACATCGAGGTGAACGAAACCGTCCGTCGTACATTCCGGAGACCGCAAGATTTCTTGCAAACCTGCGGAATACCGCCGATGAAGAGCTTGCGGAACAACTGTACGTGAACAGTTGTACGTTTTTTGGGATTGACCACTGATCAGGTTCAGGTACTGATCCACTACTGTCCAGAACCCAATACGCGAAGGACGGTGCGCGGCGACGCAGAGATTCGCGGATCACACCGCCGCATCGTTGCGCCGCTGGAACTCGTATAACAGGATTCCCGCCGACACCGACACGTTGAGGGAGTCCACCTCCGACGGTTCCCGGCGGCGGTCGGAAATTCTGACTTTCTCGTCGATAACTTTGGTAATTCCCGGAGATATCCCGGCACCTTCCGAACCGAGAACAAGAAGCGACGGCCGATTAAACGGAACCGTTTCCACCGGAACACCGACGGCCTCCGCCCCGTAGTTCCAGTACCCCGCGCCGCGGCAGCTCTCCAACGCGGCCCGCAAATTTGTTACAAACGCGATATCGACATGCGACACGGCGCCGGAGGATGCGCGGGCAACGACGTCGCCACCAGTCGCACTGCGTCGGGCGGGAATGATCACCAGTGGCGCACCGAACCAATGCACCGACCGAAGAATTGCACCGAGGTTGTGGGGGTCTGTGATATGGTCTAACGCAACGATCGGAGAAGGTGGTCTGGTACGGTTCTGATCCAACCATCGCGCCAGTTCCACCGACCCACCGGCCTTGTCAGAGGTCTCATTGATCTCCAGCGCATATCCCCGAGTTCCCGGTCCCGCAAGTCGTTTGAGTTTCTCTGCCGAAACGTACCTGACCGTTACGCCCTGCACGGAGGCTGCAGTCGCCAGGTCCTCAAGACGCGGATCCTTCCGCCGGAGGTACAACGTTCCCGCCCCACTGCGAGAGATAGCAGCCTGTATCGCGTGACGCCCGGTGATCCACCCCATGTCAGGAGTCTCCGAACTCCTTCACGAGATCTATCGTTCCATCGTAGTTGGTATCTCGTTCGTACCCGGCCACCCGCACCCCGTCGTGCATATGGATCCAGAGGTCTATCGCGCCGTCGAAGTTGGTATCCAGTTCCTGACGCACAAGGGTGCCGCTGCTGTACAGATAAAAATCGTCCATCAGGCCGTCACCGTTAAAATCTACCGCTTCAAACCATTTGCGGCCCTGGTCATCGCGTTTCAACGCGTAATCGGTACGCCCGTCGTTGCGAGTGTCACCAACAAGCCACGTCTCATCGTATTCGTCAACGTCGAAGATCTTTTCCCACTCATCCTCATCGGACTCGTCGGGGCGTTCCGCCGACTGTGCCCCAAGCACCGTAAGGCTCAAGATGAGAAGCACCCCAATCTGTCCGGCTTTTTTTGTAGACACACCGTCCCCCTTGATGACACTATCGGCGCATCATTACCGGGGGTTGAACGGGTTTCAGAGCTCGTTGAGTGGGATCGGATCCGGCGTAGCGTCTTCGCCCTGAACGTCTGAAAGTTCTTTCAGCAGGCTCTTTTCTTTGCCTGATACGTGGCGCGGCACCGTCACTTGAAGCTTGATGTACATGTCACCACGACGGGAACCGTTTACCATCGGGATTCCTTCGTTGCGAAGCCGCAACACCTTTCCGTGTTGGGTTCCCGACGGCACCTTCATTTTGACCCGTTTACCGTCCAGTGTGGCAACCTGAATTTCCGCACCCAACGTTGCCTGGGTAAAACTGATCGGTACGGCACAGTAAATATCGTTTCCCTGGCGTTCGAAATGCTTGTGAGGCAGCACGTGGACAATGACGTGCAAATCGCCCGGTTCTCCACCACCGCGCGCGGCATCGCCCTGACGCGGAATAGAGATCCGCTGGCTGTGAGCGATCCCGGCGGGGATCGTCACTTTGACACGCTGACGCTTCTTTACGACACCATGGCCGCTGCAGTTTGAACACGGGTTGTCAACGACCGTCCCTTCGCCACCGCAGGTGGGACACACCGATGCGACGGAAAAGAAGCCGCTACTGCGCCGGACTTGCCCGGCGCCACCACAGGTGGGACACGTCTTGCGCCCGGACCCTGACGCCGCACCGGTGCCATTGCACACGTCACAGGGGGCCTCGCGTTCATAGGCGACCTCTACCTTGGTGCCAAAGGCGGCATCGGTGAAAGAGATCTCCAGATCGTACCGTAAATCGGCACCCCGCGGCGGGCCACCTCGGCTGCGTCCGCCACGGCCACGACCACCACCGCCACCGAAGAACGACTCAAATATCCCGGAAAAATCACCGAAAATATCTTCAAAATCACTAAACGAAGAGGATGAAAAGCCATGGGCTCCACCACCCTTAACTTCGTGAACGGCAAACCCGTATTGGTCGTACGCGCGACGTTTGTCTTCGTTTGCGAGACCCTCGTAGGCCTCCGTCGCCTCTTTAAACCGATCTTCCGCTTCCTTGTCGCCGG
>JAQIBO010000353.1 GCA_027859055.1 Spirochaeta sp. | reverse complement strand
CAGGTCGTAACCGGCTGCCTTGGCAGAAAAGTCATCAACACTGGAAACCCGAGACACCGCGGTCCCCATTCCGAAATGGTTGTTTTCCACGATATAGACGATCGGAATGTTCCAGATTTTGGCGAGATTCAGGCTCTCGTGAAACGCTCCCTGATGGATCGCGCCGTCACCAAAGAAACACAGCGTGACGCCGCCGTCTTCGTCGTACATATGCTTAAAGGCGACGCCCGTGGCGATCGGGATCTGTGCGCCGACAATGCCGTTGCCACCGAGAAAGTGGCGGTCCACATCAAACATATGCATCGAACCGCCCTTCCCGCGAACACATCCGGTAATCTTGCCGAACAGTTCCGCCATAATACTCTCCGGGGACATGCCCACCGCCAGGGCATGGCCATGGTCACGGTACGAAGTGAGCATATAGTCCTTGGCCAGATCGAGGGCTGCGACTGCACCGACCGCAACAGCCTCCTGACCGTTGTACAGATGCAGAAAGCCGCCGATTTTCCGCAAACCGTACATCTGCGCCGCCTTTTCCTCAAAGCGGCGGATCAGCAGCATGTCCCGCAACGCTTTCATCAAAAACTCTTTGTCGTATTTCTTGATATCACTCATCAGTCACATATCTCCTGTTGGCCGTCAATCGCACCGGTCAGACGACGGCGCTTTCATGCTCGCCTTTCACCGGCTTGAAATAGTCCACCCGTTCAACCGCCGTCTCGATCACGACCAGATCGGCCTGATCTACGTTTATCTTCCAGAACGTGGTCAGATGAGGACCGATCGCCTCGAGAACATCAGACTTCAGCGTCGGATTGTCAATAATTGTCGCTTTGCCGTGGACTTCCACGATTTCATCGAGAGACTTGCTCTGGATAAGCCAGGAAACGCGATCGTTCTCCCGGATGTGTTCCGTCTTGCGGACTTCTGTTGCCGTTACCGCATACAGCGCCCCCGCCTGCCCACGCAACGTTGTCGGTGACATCCACCTGCTGTACGGTCGGCCGTCGCTGTCCGTTGTCGACAGCACGGCGGTATGGGCGGTATCGAGGATGCGATCAACGACATCCAAGAGTGCATTCAACTCCATTCGTTCCTCCTCAGTGATTTCTGTTCTGTTTTTTCACGGTTTCGACCCTTACATTGTAATAAAACCGCACCGTTTTGTAACCTGTCACAGCCGATCAACCGGTAATTGCTGACTAAAACGACTGTACTTTCTCGGGATTCTCTTGCTATACTCTGCACGGGATAAATATGTATCTATAAAAAGGCTGATTATTTCAGTCAACTTCAGGAGGGCTTGTGTTTCAGAAGCAGGATATCATGCGGCGGGTGGTCTACTCGCTGGTTCCCTTGTTTCTGTTTGCGACGTTTCTTTACGGATGGCGTGTCGTTGTTACGACGGCGCTCGTATTCGCGCTCGGAATAGGTACCGAGTATATCTTTGAGAGAAGTCGCAAAAAGAAAGTAAGTGAAGCGGTGCTGGTCACCAGTGCTCTCTATTCGTTGTCGCTCCCGCCGGCCACACCACTGTGGATTGCGGGTATCGGTATTATCTTTGCCGTGGCGATTGGAAAAGGCGTTTACGGCGGTTTCGGCCGGAATATCTACAATCCGGCGATTACCGGACGTCTGTTTATTTACCTGGCCTTTCCGACGGTGCTCACAACCGCGTGGATGGTTCCCGCGATGGTGGACATCAGTAATGCGTTTGCCGTGTCAAACGTCTTCGGAACCTCCGGCCAGGTTGCAGTTGACACGATAACCGCGGCAACGCCGTTGGCGGTGATGCGCTCCGGTGAGATGCCGAATCTCTGGAATCTGTTCCTTGGGTTCCGCGGTGGATCGATGGGAGAGAGCAGCACCCTGCTGATCATCCTGGCGGCGATCTATCTCATGTACACCAGGACCGCCAACTGGAAGCTGATCACCTCGACGTTCGCCAGCGCGCTGTTATTCACGATCATCTTTTATTTTGCGGGCTGGATTCCCGGGATTTCTCCGGCAACGTACTCCGGTGCAAGCCACCTCGTTCCGATTGCGGCATATATGATGAGCGGTAGCATTCTGTACGTCGCCGTATTTATGTCAACCGACCCGATCTCCGGGCCCAACAATCCGGGCTCCCAGTGGGTGTACGGCTTCATCATCGGTGGCGTATCGATGACCGTGCGGACATTCAGCGGCTTTCCGGAAGGCACCAGCTTCGGAAACATGATGGGGAATACGTTCGCGTCCCTGCTTGATGAAATCTTCCCCAAAAAGAAAAAGAAGAAAAAGGCGGCTCCGAAAAAGACGACGTCCGCTGAGGAGAAACCGGCAAGCAAGGAGGCAAGTGCATGAACAAACAGAGTTTGGTGTACACGATCATCTTTACGTTTGCCGTGTCGTTTGTCTTTGTACTGATTCTGTCCTTTGCCAACGAGGGCACGCGGGAACAGGTTGCTCTCAACCAGACGGTTGCGCGACAACGGGCGATCCTCAACGCGCTGGGGGTGGAGTACGACGGCCCGCAGGACGTTCTTGCGAAGTTTAAAAACGTGGAAGAGACCTCCGAAGGGGACATTACGTTCTACCGGACAGAGGTGGACGGTGAAACGGTCTTTGCCAAAGAGTTCAGCGGGAGCGGGCTGTGGGGAACGATCAACGGGATCCTTGCGGTCGACGCTGACGTGAGTCGCACGATGGGACTGGAAATCATCAGCCACAACGAAACGCCCGGACTTGGTGGACGCATCGACGAGCCGTGGTTTAAACAGCAACTGCGGGGAGAACAGATCATGGACGGTTCGGTTGAGGTCGCCGGGGCCGGAGACGGTGATTCCGACTACGACAACGGAAAAATCGATGCGATCACCGGCGCAACGCGGACCAGCGACTCGATGCAGGTAATTCTCGATCGGGAGCTTTCCGCGATCGCCGGGGCTTTGGGAGGGAACTCATGAACAACACGACGCAAATCCTGAAAGACAATCTCTGGACCAACAATCCGATTTTTATGCAGGTCCTCGGAATTTGTTCCGCCCTGGCGGTGACAAACCTGCTTACCAACACGATGATCATGACGATCGGCGTCACGTTTGTGACCGCGATGACCAGCTTCACCGTGTCACTCATTAAGACGCTGATACCCCGGAAAGTCCGGATGATCGTTCAGACACTGATTATCGCCTTTTACGTGATTATCGTGGATATCCTCTTGCGGGCGTATCTGCCGGATATCAGTCGGGCATTGGGGCCGTACGTCGGTCTTATTATCACCAACTGTATCATCATGGGCCGGGCAGAAGCGTTCGCACAGAGTAATCCCCCGTTTATCTCGATGTGGGACGGCGCCACCAGCGGGTTTGGGTACATGGCAGTCCTGCTCGTGATCGCGTTTTTCCGGGAACTCCTCGGTTTCGGGACTCTTTTCGGTCTTCAGGTCCTTCCCGACTCGTTCGTACCCTGGACGATCATGGTAACCGCACCGAGCGCGTTCTTTTTCCTCGGTTTCATCATCTGGATCGGTAAAACGATCATGAATAGAGAAGGAGCACCGGCATGAATGCAGCACCACTCTTATATCCGTTCTCTCTTT
>JAQIBO010000449.1 GCA_027859055.1 Spirochaeta sp. | reverse complement strand
ACGACGCGCTCAGAACCGCCCGGGCAGCCCCGGGACGGCGTACGGTCTCACGGAGTCCACGGGCAACGTGGCGGAAGTTCTCCGAAATGGAACGCCAGGTGATCTTTTCGGTCGTCCCGTCAAGCGCCCGGGGATAGCTCATCATCAGGAGGAGGTCCAGCAGGTAGGGGATCATCGAAAAGAGAAACACTGCCTGATAATTGCGGGAGACGAACACGATGCCCGCGGCGATAATCGCGGAGATCGCCGATCCGATCTGCGACCACGAGCGCGTGTGGCCGTAGTAGTCGTTTCCGTACTCCTGAAGATCGTTCATGCGCAGATGGGCAAAGATCATCGCCTTGTGGGTACCGGTGCGAAACGCCTCACCGACGGAAAAGAACACGATCGCGACAAGAAAGAGCGGCATCCCCGACCCGAACCAGAAAAAACCGAACGAGATCAGATACCCGACAAAGGAGGCGATCATCGTCCGTCGGCGCCCAAGGCCGTCGGCGATCGCGCCGCTGGGAATCTCCATCACGTTGACCAGAATCTCCCGGATCGCGTAGAGCGTTCCAATCTGGAGAAACGACAGGCCCTGGCCAAGGAAAAACAGGATCATAAACGGTTCAAAGAACCGCAGATTCTTGAGAAATCCGTACGCTGAGAACTTGGCGTACTGCAGGTCCCGAGGGAATGTGCTGCTCATCCAAGCACCTCCCGGTGCTGACGCGCGTACGCATAGTAGCGCTCTGCCGAGGGAAGCAGGTCCGCCAGTTCACTTTCTTTCAGGTCACGAATGATCTTTGCCGGAACACCGGCGACAACAACCCCCGACGGGACTTCCATGCCCGGCGGCACCAGCGCGCCGGCAGCCACGTACGAGTGACTGTGGACGACGGCCCCGTTGAGTACGTTGGCACCAATTCCAATGAGGCATTCGTCTTCTACCGTACAGCCGTGAACGCAGACGTTGTGCCCGATCGTCACATTGGCGCCGATCAGGAGGGGATGATCCGGTCTGTAACCGGTGTGCAAAACGCACCCGTCCTGTACGTTGGTCCGGGTTCCGATCTCAATGTGGTTTATGTCACCGCGAAGCACCGTGTTGTACCAGATTCCGACACCGTCATGGAGTGTGACGTCTCCGATGATCACCGTTCCGGGAGCGAGGAATACGTCGTCCGCGATTTCCGGTGTCCACTGTTCGAACGGACGGATGATCGCTGCATGTGGGGAGCTGTTCATTCCATGATTGTATCGGGAAACGGCGTGTGAGGTGTAGGTGTCGGTCAGGCGTCGGTCAGGTTTCGGTGTCGAGCAACACCGGTTCTACCCGTTTTGTATAGAACAACGTGTGTGTAACGAGCGCCGTCAGGATGATCCCGCCGCCGATAATCGTCGTAATAGATGGCCGTTCTGAGAGAACGATCCATACCCAGAGCGGCCCCAGAATCGCTTCAAGGATCACCAGAAGTCCCGTTTCAGATGCCTCCAGAAGCCGTGACCAGTGGACAAAGAGGATAAATCCAATGCCGACCTGAACCACTCCCAGGTACAGAAGGATCAGAAGCGATACACCGTCAACGGCGAGCGGTATATCCCGGGCAACGGCAACCCCCGCCGCTACCACCGCGCTCAACCCTGCGGCAAGCGCCATCGTTGGAACGAGTCCGATCTCTTTCTTGCGGCGGATGGAGATCGTTCCGGCAGCAAAGACGAACGCCTTCATCAATCCGTAGACGTTGCCCGAGAAGCCGCCTTGCGTAAGGGATGGTAACACGATGACAAGAATTCCACTGATTATCATCAATACTGCGGCGACGGTTACGCCACGGACCGGTTCTCGGAGCACTATCCAGCCTAGGACGACGATAAAGATCGGCGCGGTTCCTTGGAGTAAAAGCGAATCGGCAACGGTAGTGTTCTTGACCGAGAGAACATACAGTATAAACGACATCGTTATAAACAGGACGACCCAACTGCCGTGGCGAATCGCAGGACCGAACACGGAGACACGTCGTATCCCGGTCCCCGTTTTCGCGGTGAAGATACTCCACAGGAAGACGGTGCACGCCATGAATAAACCGCGCCAAAAGAGGATAACCCACGGGGAATAATCCAGAAGCCGAACTCCTAATCCCCCGGTGCTCCAAATGACGGGAGCTACTGCAGTTAGAGCGAGGGCGAGTCGGTGACTTCTGCGATCCATGACTGGTTTTAGGAGTCGCCGGAGTGTCGCTTTTTTCGGTTGGATTTGATCACGTCGGAAATGTTCAAAATGTGCTTTCGCATCACCTGCTGGGCTTTTTCTTCGTCTTGTTCCACAACCGCTTGATAGATCGTCCGATGCTGGGCGAGGGCGTTTCTCGACTCTCCCTTTTTCGTTTTAAGGTGTTCTTCCCGTTCAACTTCGAGAAGATCACCGCACATCGCGACAAACTCCTTTAAAACTCGGTTATTTGCGGCGTCGGCGAGAACCTTATGAAAGGCGTTGTCTCCGTTGAGGCCCGTTTCGCCCCGGTCGATCTCCGCTTCCATTTGATCGATCGACTGTTGCATCCGCGCCAAGTCGTCTTCATTGCGGCGGTTCGCCGCCAGGGAGACCACCTCGATCTCAAGAAACATGCGCAGTTCCAATAGTTCGATAATGAACTCATCATTTTTGACCAAGGTGTGGGAAAAGGGGGAGATGATGTTGTGGAGGGTGATTTCTTTTATGTACGTACCACCGCCCACGCCGACGTGGGATTCGAGGTACCCCATCATCTCGAGCGCCCGAAGCGCTTCGCGGATAGAAGTGCGGCTCACCTCCAGTTCCTCTGCAAGATCGCGTTCAGCAGGGAGTTTTTGTCCCGGCTTAAGTTTCCCTGAGCTGATGAGGCTTTGGATTTGCTGCACGATGCTCTCGTACAGACGAATTTTCTTGACCGGCTCCAGAAAGCGCGTCTCTGAGCTTGAGTCGTTACCGTTCGTCGATGTTGCCATCATATGTTCCTTAGCAAAAATGTAGGGCCATTCCGTGATCCCGTTGACCCAGAGCACCACTGAAAAGGGGATAAGGGTTCAAAAATGGACAAATGGCTATACCATTACAGCAAGAATGACAGACGTTGTCAACTGTCAATAATCCGGGCTTTCCAGGCGCCCAGGAGCAAAATCGCCAACAGCAGATACGCCGTCGCCCCGATTATCGCCACCGTTGAATACCCCATTCCCATCGCAACGATGATCGCGAGAACGCTCCCGGTGAGAGTAGTAAAGCTGTTTATTCCCATCATCCATGGATAGAGCCTCCTGGTGGCCTGGCGAAGGAGGTACGGGAAGGGGATGCCCATCGGAACAAAAAGCGGGACGACGCACACAAACGTTATCGCTATCTTTGTTGGAAGGCCCGCCGATTCGAACGAACGGAGTACCGGTGTGAGGATCCACATCAGAACGGCGGTACCGACAGCGATGACTATCGCTACGAGGGCCGCATGGGTCGGGCGTCGAATTCGGGTGGAAAGCAGGCTGCCGAGGCCGCCGGCTACAAGGATCGCCGCCAGGACCACCGCCAACGCGAGGGTCTGATGCTTCCAAAACACGATAAATCGTTGAAGAACCGCTATCTCGACGACGATAAAACCGACGCCTATCAACATAAACGCCACATAAAGAAGAAGCGCACCGCGTCGCTCTTCTTGCGGTGTTTTCCGGACGGTGCGAAGCACGAACACCAGAGTTACCACAAGCAGGACGATGGCGATCACCGTTCCGACAGTTTTCAGTTCCGCAGGGAGTGTTCGATCCATTTGATAGAAGAAGGGTGAGTTGTCGTCGATTGGGCCAATATCCTCGCGAGCTCCGTCTACAAATTCACCGACCGTGAGTTCTCCTCGTGATATCGCAGTCAGTCCGGCGTTGAAACCGAGGCGTGACGACAGATCCGCCGAAAAACCGGGGACAAAGTTCGTAGTGCCGGTAATCGGAAGATTGGTGAGAAGCGTTGCGAAGTCTTCGCGTTCCTGCCGGGTAAACGACTCGTTTTTCAGTATAAGGGTTGGATTACTATTCGGTCCGACCGTTACGATCCGTTCCATCGCCTCTTCCGACGTCAGTCCGTCCGACTTGAATGAGTTAATCGCGTTGGTGACGAGTTTGAACAGCTCGTTCGGGTAGTGCGCGATCAATACGACCATTCCCCCCGGCTTCAAGGCGCGACGATACTCACCAAACGCCTCTGTGGTGAACAAATAGTTTTCCGTAAGGGCGTGATTCCCGAAATTCCGAACGCTTTTGATGATGGGAAGCCCCATAAGGATCAGGTCATACCGGCGTTCCGTTGTTCGCAGAAAAGAGCGTCCTTCTGTTTCGTGGACAGTTACCTGCGGATGGTCGTTGTAAATTCCACCGGTATACTCCGGCATTTCCCGAACGATATCGATAAAGTCCGGATTGATTTCAATCGCATCGATCGCGTCAAAACCCGCCGCGAGTAACGTTGCCACGTCGATACCGCCGCCGCTTCCGATCACCGCCGCGTCCTGGCGGCGTTCCGGTCCCATCGTCAGAAGGGGAATTCCTCCCATATACTGAAACAGGAGCGTCTGGGCAACATCCCGCGAAACGCGCCCGTCCTCCATCTGAACGAGCTTTGTACCGGCGGCGCCGTCGATAAACATCGTTCGAAAGAGCGCGTTTTCCGTTTCCACGAGGTCTACCCGTCCGAACGCCGACCACCTGGTCTCCAGGATAGACGCGTCCACCTCCGGATCGTCCAGCATGAGCGTCATTTCTTTTGCCCACCCCTCGTCGGGAAGCATCCGTTCGGTAAGAGGGAGCCAGGCGGTCACGAGCGCTGCAACGATAATCACTGCGACAGGAAGAGCTTTTCTGGTATCGGACCCAAAAAGGACGTGCCGGATAATGACAAAGGATAATCCGATCGTTACCACCATTATCACGAGCGCGCCGATCGCTCCGGCGGCGTTCAGAGTGACAAAGGCGATGACCGAACCTGCCGAAGCGCCAAGGAGATCTGCCGCGTAGAGGTGGCCGACGCTGACGCCGGACTCTCGGAAGATCAGAACCTGATAAATTCCGATGGTGACGAAGATACCGAAGGTGAATACCAGGGAGAGCCCGAGGAGCGTGTCCAACGTGTTGGTAATAAAAAGAAAGAGAAGGAGTACCGCCGGGATCGAAGTTGCGATGGCGGTAATCCGGCGTGCGGATGCGCCGACCAGGAAATAGCTGATGACCGCGCCCGTCCCCAGGCCGGCCATACTCAGAGAAACCAGGATGTACACGTAGCTCTGCACAAAGAGAAACGAGAACAGCCGAGTGACGGAGACTTCAAGGGCGAGGGAAGCCGCGCTCATCACGAAAAGAGCAACCAGTACGCCGGCGCGGTTCCTCACGGTCACATTGTGTTCGCTCTGCTCCATCGAGCACCTCCTCGGGCACGGTTTTCTCGTCACCTTACAAACTTACGATAAGTTTTCTTTGACAGCACGCTGAACCCGTGGTTTAATAGCTAAAGGTAATACCAAATAACAAAAAACACAATAGGAGCGGTACATGAGTAATTTTAGAGACGTGACGGGTAAAGTTGCAATAGTGACCGGCGCCGCGCGCGGGATCGGAAAAAGTATGGCGGAAACGCTTGCGATGGAGGGCTGCAAAGTAGTGATGGCCGACCTCCTGGATCTGGTCAAAGAATCCGCTAAAGAGGTCGCCGAGAAATACCCGAGTTCGGACGCGTCTGCGGTTGTCCTTGATGTTTCCGATGAGATGGCGGTCAAAGCGCTCGTGGAAGGCACGGTAGAGAAGTTCGGCAAGCTCGATATCATGGCCAATAACGCGGGCATGCACATGCATACCGGTAACGTGTGGGAAACCGAAGAGAAGCAGATTGATCGGGTCCTCGCGGTTAACTTCAAGGGCATCTTTTTCGGGTGCAAGTACGCCGCCAAACAGATGATCAAGCAGAAGAGCGGTACGATCGCCAATACCGGCTCGTTCTTTGGGAAAGTCGGACACGCCCAGTCGGCGACCTATGGCGCCTCAAAGGCTGCCGTTCACACGATGACCCAGTCCCTCGCGCTTGAGATTGCACCGTACAACGTAAACGTCAACGCGCTATGTCCGGGGCTTGCGGCTTCAGAGATGCACTGGGGTTTTGTTGAAGCTGACGCTAAGGCGCTTGGCATAAGTTTTGATGAAATGAAAGAAAAAGAACTCGACGAGATCCCTCTCCATCGCTACGGCTATGGAAAAGATCTTGCCGGTGCGATCATGTGGTTGGCAACTCCCTCCGGCGAGTACATCACCGGTCAGTTGATCAACGTAAATGGTGGGTTGGATTTCACCTGAGATCGGCGTCCCGTCCGCCTTGCCGCATAGTTGCGGCGGGGCGGGTATCGCCTGTACGTCGTCCGGAACGGTCGGCGTCGTAACTGGAGAAACGTCGGATGAGTGCACCAGCCGCAACGTACAGTAATCGCAACACGGAGGTCCGAACATGTCAAAAGCGGACGTGAGCTCCGGTGTGGGTAAATTTGTGGAACGACAGGGGCTTCTGATCGCTTTTGTCGTCGTTGTCGCGTTCTTTGCGATCGCCTCTGATCGCTTCCTTTCGATCACAAACATCATGCTTGTCCTCCGTCAGGTAAGCGTGCTTGGAACGATCGCAATCGGCATGACCCTGGTAATCATAGCCGGGCATTTCGATCTGTCTGTTGGTTCTCTGACGTCGCTGACGGCGGTCGTCGTGATATCGCTGCATGACGTCATCGGTCCGATACCGGCTATGGCGATTGCGCTCC
>JAQIBO010000365.1 GCA_027859055.1 Spirochaeta sp. | reverse complement strand
CGGGCGGGACAAAAACCGCCGCCGCGCCGGCAGATTCGCAAACAGTTGCCGCACCTCCACGGTCGTGCCCGGCATTGGGGGGGCGGGCTCTATCACGCCGTCTTCCGCCTGGTGAACGGTGAGGCGAAAGCCCTCGTTGCTGCCACGGAGCGTTGTCGCGATCGTCAGGGTGCTTACCGCGGCGATACTTGAGAGCGCCTCACCCCGGAATCCAAGGCTGGTTGCGTGTTCCAAATCTTCGATTGAGCGGATCTTGCTGGTCGCATGGGCTTTCCAGCACAGTTCAAGATCGGCACGGTTGAGGCCGTGCCCGTTGTCCCGCACACGGAGCGTTTCCACTCCGCCGCCGCTCCAGGTGATATCGATCTCTTCGGCTGCGGCATCCAGACAGTTGTCGATCAGTTCGCGAACTACCGACGCGGGGCGCTCTATAACCTCCCCGGCGGCGATTCGCCGGGAGACCGCCGGGGGGAGAATCGCAACCGGGTGCATGCCATCCATGCCCCCGACTAGAACCCGATCCGTGTCTGAATTGCAAGTACCGGTGCGATTCGCGGTGCCCCGTCGCGGGTATAGATAATATCGCCGGACTCGTCGCGGAGCACCGCGGTGGATACCCGCGCCTCCACGTCGATTATCTCTGAAAGCGGATATCGGGCGTACCCTTCAACGGTGGTGTAGGCGTCAAACAGGTGGGCATCTGCGTACTCATTCCATCCGGCGATCGTCGCGGCAAAGTGCCGCCGTCGGTATGCGATTCCCGCGGTGACGCCAAACGGAATCAGGCCGTCCATCGCCGCCAGCTCGATCGCAAACTCGTCGTCATTGCTGCCCTGCCAGTCGCCGTCTTCCGCGCGTTCCCACGGCAGGAAATACCCCGAGGAAACCCGAATGACCTCACCGAGCTCCGTGCCCGCCTCGCCGGCGATTCCCATCGTCTGCGTCTGGTATTGATCCGCTTCGGTGTTTGTGAGATATCGGATCATCTCCGCGGAATATGTACCCCGCAACCGGTCGTACCCGGGACCGTAAAATCCCGGCCGGAAGATTCCGTTGTAGCTGCGAAATTCGAGCCGGTAGTCGAAGATTGCGGCACGCCCACGGGCGCCGGCGGTCCACCCGACGTTTTTGAGGTCTCCCGAGGAGAAGTCGACGAGGGCGCTGGTCTTGAGTCCGGAGTTGACCTGCTCGCTCCCCAGGCTCGTCGGTTTTCGAAGATACGGGATCAGCCCGCCCGCCTCGGCAAAGCCGGTCAGGTCGAACCGTTCCCGGTCTACGATCGGCAATTCCAGATCCATCGCCACGTTCAGGAAGAGCGGTTTCCCGTCGCGGGAGGCGGTCAATACCGCAAGCGTCTCGTCGGACAGAGGATCGCCGCTGCGATCCTGCAACGATATGTGACCCGCCGGCGTGGTATCGGTAATCGCACTGATACCCACCGCCGCCGGAACAACCGGTTGAGCCGGGCGGAAGAAAATTCGACCGGCGTACACCTCCGGGGCGGTCAGGTCGTTGACGACAACTTCCAGCCCCCACTCCTCGGTATCAAATCCTGAGCTGAAGCCGACCCGTCGGACCGCGGGGTAATCACTGTCGTTGGCGTAATTCCGCATTAGCAGGCCCTGGCCGATCGTGAACGACGAAAGGTTGCCCACCGCCAGATAGAACGGGTCGCCGCGTTCGGCATATTCGACGGCATGGATCTTCAGTGCCACGTCGGTACCGAGGTCGCGTAGCGCGACAAGGGGCTCGTCGGACCAGTTCTGATCGGCGGAAAACGACCACTCGTTGTTGCCGTCGGGCTGGTACCAGGTACCGCCGTCAAACAGGTTGTCTCCGTAAATGATCGGGAAGTTCAACGCCACGTCGAGTTCTCCGAGTGAAAACGAAGGTTGAACGGAGACACGGGCGAACGTCTCCTCGTTGACCGTCAGGGAGCCGACCTGGAGCCCGCTTACCTCCGCAAGGCGGGTAAACATCCGGTCAAAAACGCCGGGGCCGTCGTCGGCCGGTTCCGGTTCCGGCTCTGGCTCAGGTTCCGGCTCAACCGCCACCTCAACCGTTTCAGGTTGGACGGCGATGCCCGGAACCAGGTTTGGATCCAACTCCTGGAACTCAAGTCCCGAGCGTCGCCGGGAGATGTCGGAGGCCTGCATCGTTAACGGAAGAAACTCGGCACCGTGGAGATCGACCCGTTGGTCGCGTTGCACGAAGACCGATTCCTCCGTTACGGAATTGGTGAAGATCACTTCACCGGCAAAGACGAAGAGCTCCTCCGTCTCAGTGGTGTACTGCGGCGGCTGGTCGCTCTCAATCTCCGGTTGAGCCTCCGTTTCTGCGGCATCTCGCGGGACCACGTGGACGCCGAAATCGGTGCCCCGAACTCCCACGACCGCCGAGGGAGTTCGGATCTGGTAGCGTGGCTCCCGGTCGATGTAGCGCGCGGCGATCATGCGAAACCGCCCCTGCTGTACAGACAGCTCGTGTGCCGGCGCCCCATCCCGACCCTGAAGCGAATCCATTCGAACATTTGAATTCGGTGCGATGCGCATAATGCTGCCGTTGGGGTCGAGGCGAATCTCTACGGCGGTGTTTCCGGTTTCGATCCAGTCACCCGGGGAGAGCCCCATTCCCATGTAGAAATTGACCTCGAAGTCATTCTTATCGGTTATTGTCAGCTCCCGGTCGTCATCAAAGTACGCAAGTACAGCTATCGGCTGCTGAGCGGCGAGACCGGGTACCACAAGCGTGAGGAACGCGGTGGCGACAACCGTAAAATACCCAAATCGTTTCATCGTACCGCTCCTCAGAATGAGATCGTGCTCTCGAGACCGGAGGTGACCACCCACGGATCATCGGGATTGTACGGATCGTAGGTCAGATCGTACAACAGCGAAATCGATACCGCCCCGGAACGGATGTTGAAACGGGCGCCGATGACCGCGTTTTCCGCATCGGTCAGATCGTCCCAGCGGCGCAGGTCGAATTTTGTGTAGGAGCCCTGGAAACTGAATCCGGAAAACGCGGGGATCAGCCCCTCCTCAAGTGTCAGGGTACTGCGAAGCTCCGGATAGGAGCCGGGCTGCGGGTTGAACGACCCGCTCACGTTGGTATCGAACACCAGATCGTCGTCAAATACGGCGACTCCCAGACGGCCCAGCCACCCGACACCGCCGGGAACTGCGAGCTGTTTGTCGTAGATCGCGTAGCGTTCGTTTCGGCGCAGATCGTAACTGTAGTTAAAGTACTGGGGGACGAAGTTGTCGTCGGTAATGCGCAGTTGCCCGCCGTAGAGGAGAAAGCCGGCAAGACGTCCGGTGAAACCGCCCATTCCGCCGCGCCGTTGTTCCTGAAACGCCATATCTCCGAGAAGGTCGAGGCTGATCTGTTCACTGTCGAGGATCGGCTGGCGCAGGTCGAGACCCCACACCACGACATCCTCCGACGGCGCATCCAGCGGTGGCGGGTTGGTTCCTTCATAGTCGTCGCTGTACGGGCTGAAGGGGTCTTGCGTGAGGTGAAAAAACGGGGCGCGGTCGACAACGATACTGGAACCGATTTGAAGCCCCGAGAGAACCGGCACGTCCGTTGTGACCAGGGGCCGCACGTAGGCACGAGCGCCGAATACATCCCATACCGCCATGTTGCCCGCGATCGCTTTAAAACCGACGTAAGGCGCACCGAAGGCGTCACCGTCGACAGAAACGACGCCGCCAAAGATCCGTCGGTTCGGCAGAAAGAGCTCGTTGGAGTAGCTGTTCATGATAAATCCGCTGCCAAGGGTTGCGGTGGAAAAACCGCCAAAGCGGGCGGACAGGTCGTCTTCTTCGGATCCGTAGCGGATGAAGCGAAATTTGGGCAGGTAGACGTCAAGAAACGACCGGTCTCCGTCGGGAACCCAGTCCTCATCACGGACGTCGAACTCATCACCGTCGCCCCCGGTGAAGCGGTAGTGCAGCGGGAGATCAAGGCCCAGTCCGACCTTGCCATAGGAAAACTCCGGGCGCAGTCCCAGGAGCTGGAACGTTTCGATCTCGCCGTCGTCGTTTTCGAACGAGGTCACCCCGAGGGTGATGCCGATGCCGAATTGAAACGGACCGTCTGATGCACTGTCGGTGTCGGAATCGACGGCGCTGGACTCCTGTGCCGGAACCGAAAAGGTGGTAACGGCGACGGTCAGCGCAAAAAGGCCGATTGTTCTGTATCTGCTCATTGCCGGCTCCTTACGGGGGGCGCGTTTCACGTATATATCCTCATTTGCACTCAACATAATAGCCCACGCGTGGGTCGATATCGGAATTCATCGGCATTCTTCCGTCCCCGGTCAAGCTGAGGTGCTCAATAGCTGAGGTGCTCAATAGCTGAGGCGTCCCTCGATTCCCATCCTGAGTCCGATCAGATGCAGGGCGCCGTCCTCGTACTCGCCGGGGTCGGTAATCCATCCCAGGTCGCCGAAGAGACTGATCGACCCCTGTTCGGTGATCATGAGCCGGGTCACGTGGCCGATCGTCAGGGTGCTGCCGGTAAACTCTCCCTCCGCGGTACGCCGTTCGTAGGTCAGCCGTTCTTCATGGCGGTAAAACGGCTTGTCCTCCATTCGTTCAAATACCGCCAGGGGCGGGTAAGTGAAGCGATCCCACACATACGCGGCCTCGTGGCCGAAGGTGGTGGTCTGTTCCGCCCCGCCGGAGATGTCAAACGCGGTCAGCAGGTCCAGCCGGTTGTCTCCCGCACCAAACAAGCTGCTTTCCTGCTCCAGACCGATCGACCACGTCGGTTCGCGATCGCTTCCCGGGGATTCCCGCAGACCGAGAATGACGGCGTTGCGGAACTCATCGCTGCGGTACGCGCCGAATGTCGGCGTGGAACCCTCGCGGCCAAACAGGTTGATCGCAATGGCGGTGATTCCGAGTTGCCACTGCCGCGTGTCTTCCCGGCTGTCCGCTTCCCAGCGAAGCGAGCGGCGGACCAGCGCTTCCACATCCGCCGGTGTCCACAGGTCGCTTACGCGGGAGGAAAAGGCGCGGCTGAAGCGGATTCGCCCTTCCGACTCATAGGAGCGGTTCAGCTCGTTCTCTCTGAACGGCGCCACGGAGCCGGGGCCGTCGGCGGCAAACAGCTCCACCACCGGAGGCGCGGTAAACACGAGGGGTTCCGTTCCGACGTGGGAGCTCCACGCGTCTCCGTCGGCGGCGAAATCGGCGCTGGAAACCTCCTCGGTAAACGCGTAGTCCCGGGTATACGACGGTGTCAGCTTCCACGGCCGCCGGCCGTCCGGTGTGAACGCGAGTTCCAGCGCCGTGTCGAGGCCGAGGCGGTGCTCCTGTTCCCCCGACAGAGAGCTGCGATTGGTCCACCCGGCGTTGCCGCCCAGTTTCAACGGCCCGATATCCAGTTGGGCGCGACTGTCCTGACGCCGCTCCTGGGGATTGCGCTGCGCGGGAAGGGGTGCGATGTAGGAGTTGCTGCGCACCCACGTGTCGCCATACGTTTCCGCGACCAGATCAAAGCGCGGCGCAAATAACGCGGCATCGCTGTTCACCGTCAGCCGGACCGGTCCGACCGCCGGTGGTGCCAGGTCCATCTGCCACGCCTGTTCCGCGTCAAATACACGAACGTCTTGCCGGTTCTCGACGTGGTATCTGCCGATCGCCGGAGCGTTGGCGGTGAGACCCACGCCGCGCTGGAATCCTTCCGTGCCGGTGCGGTAATCGCGAAAGAACGTTTCCCGGACGATGAGGGCGCCGTCGGGAAGCAGCGGCGTCTGCACGGTATGGCCGAACGCCGCGTCGGTGCTGTTGGCGCTTTCCCGGGCGCGGACATCCCCCTCAAGATGCAGGTGTCCGCGTCGGAGACCTGCGCGGGACTCGGTGGCGACGGCGCCGCTGCCGGGTATCTCCGTCTCCGCAGTGGTATCGCCGGCACCGGCTTCCGCGGCGGCGCTTCCGGCGGCCTGAAAGTCTTCACCCTGGGCGGCAACCGTCTGGGAGACGTAAAACTCGGTGCCGGCGAGGGCGCCGGTCTCCACTGTGCGGCTCCAGTCCGCCTGGACGCGGCCGGCGACGGCAAATCCGGTGCGGGCGTCGGCGGCGTGGAGTTCGTCGAAGTAGAGCTCTCCTGTTTCCACTTTGCCCGCCGCGATGCCGTTGACGGTGATTGTCCCGATCCGCAGCAGCACGTTGTCCACCTTGTTGCCGATTTCGGCGCCGCCGGATACCCGCGAACCGTCCACGGTGAGGTCCCCCGAGGGCAGGTTAAGCTCCACCTCGTGCCACCCGACGGTCAGGCGCTCCGCCGGTATCGTCGCGCGGATCGTTTCCCCGGTCGGCGCGTTGCGGTAGGGGCTTACCTCCAGGGACACCGTTTCGTCGGCGGCGCCGGACACACCCGCCTCCAGGTAAAAATATCCCCGGAGCGTCGCGTACGCCCGGGTGGAAAAGTCGGGGATTGGAAACTCCGCCGCGACTTCTCCGGCGTCGCCGCCGGCGTTGTCCCAATCCAGGCGGATCACCCGCTGGTCGCTCTCCTCCGGGACAAATCGGGAGCCCACCACGTCCTGGGTTGAGCGGAGGGAGGCGCCGCCGGTTCGGGGATCGGGGACGACGGAGACGCCGCCGCTGTTGTTTGCGCCGGGATCTGTCAGGGTCACGCTCTGGGTGCGCTGAAACGAGACGTCCCCGATCACGATGCGCCCGGCGGCGACGTCGCTACCGCCGGGTGCCGCCGCGATCAGGCGCGGCGCCCGGACCGCGGAGAGCCGTCCGCGCAGGGCGGGGT
>JAQIBO010000289.1 GCA_027859055.1 Spirochaeta sp. | reverse complement strand
ATCCGTGACAGGGCGTCGCCGCCGCGGCCACCCCAGCCGTGGTGAAAACCCTTCATGACACCGCTGGTGTTGTTGTGAACGCTCATCGCAACCAGGACGCTTGCCAGAAGCACGTCCCGGCCGTGATCGCTCAGCGGGAGGTCGCGATGGATCGCTGCCAGCATCGCGTCGATTTTGCGGGCGTTTTCCTGGGTGTAAAACATCCGTTCCCGTTCCGGGTCCGCGTCGACGGTGGATGCCGGCGCGTAGTGGCGGGAAAACAGGCGGTCCGACTCGGCGGGTTCGGTCAGGGAGTTGAGTTCGGCAAGGGTTGCCGCGTAGCCGCCGGTGGCGGTAAACAGGTTGTCCACCTCTTCGGGGTGCGTCTCCAGAAACGCCCGCCCGAACGGTCGGGTGTAATCCTCTACGTCGCTTGCGGTGACGCGCATGTCCCGCAGCCGCCCAAGCCGCGCCACAACGCCGGAGCCGGTAAAGGGGTCTGCCATCGTCTGCAATCGGCCGATTCGCATTTCGATACCGTCGATCGCCGCTGCAATGAACGGAACAAGGCTCCGTTTGTTGCCGAGATAGGTGATCAAACCGGTGCGCAGGGCGGGATGCCCGAGCGCGGTGTCGAGAAGCGGGGCATCGTTGGAGTGGGTTCCATTCGCCATGGGTGGGTAGCATGGTTGGTCGCGTTCACGCTGTCAACTGACCCGCGCCGGCGGTGGCCCGGGTGCGGGCCCGGGTGCGCACCCGGGTGGAAGTTGCGCCAAACAACACGTATACTGCTGGACCCAAGGGGAATGTCGACGAAATGGTGCAGCAAATTGTTCACAACATGTGCCGCCGCACGGAGAACCGCAAGTGACACCGGAGCTCCACGCCGCCCTGGCGGGGCAGAACAACGCCCCACGGGTAGCTGTTCTGCACCAGTCCGGTCCGCTGCTTATCCTCGCCGGCGCCGGAAGCGGCAAGACCCGGGTTGTCACCGTAAAGATCGCCTATCTGATCGACGAGCTCGGCGTGGATCCCCGTTCCATCCTGGCGGTCACCTTCACCAACACAGCAGCCGGCGAGATGCGCACCCGCGCGGCCTCCCTGGTGGACCACGCCGCGGATGTGACGATCCGGACGTTTCATTCCTTCGGGGCGTGGTTGTTGCGGCGCAACGCCGACATCGCCGGTCTGCCCCGCGGTTTTACGATCTACGACGACGACGACTCGATTACGCTCCTGCGGGCGCTCTACCCGGAGCAGAAGCGGGCGGTGATGGCGCGTTTTTACCACCTGATCAGTCGTGCCAAGGATTACTGCCTCGGGCCGGATGACGACCTGAGCGACATCAGCGGGGATCCGGAATTCGTGGAGGTCTACCGGACCTACCAGAAACGCCTCGATGAGATCGGCAACGTGGATTTTGGCGATCTGATCATGAAGCCGGTCCACCTGCTCGAGAATGAACCGATCGTTGCTGAGCGGATGCGTCGCCGCTTCCGCTATCTCCTCGTCGACGAATACCAGGATTCCAACGTGGCCCAGTACCGGCTGCTTCACGGTCTCAGCGATCCGCAGACGTTTGTATGAGTCGTTGGTGACGACGATCAGTCGATCTACCGGTTCCGCGGCGCGGAAGTGCAGAACATTCTCTCCTTTCCCGACACGTTTGCCGAGACCACCGTTGTCCGTCTGGAACAGAACTACCGGTCCACCGCCCCCATACTGGATCTTGCCGGCGCAGTTGTGGCCAACAACGAGGGGCGGCTGGGGAAGACGCTGTTTACCGACCGGACCGATGGTGAGCTGCCCCGGCTGGCACTCCTGGAGGATCACGAACGGGAAGTTGACTACGTGATCAACCGCGTTCGCGCCGCCGAGCGCAACGGTGAGTCGGGAGAGACCGCTGTCCTGTACCGGACCAACGCGCAGTCACGGCCGTTCGAGACGGCGCTGTTGCGGGAAAACATCCCCTACCGGATCGTCGGCGCGGTCCGGTTTTACGACCGGGAAGAGGTCAAGGACGCCGTGGCGTTTCTCAAGTTCCTGGCAAATCCGCGTGACGAGGTCAGTTTTCGCCGGATTGTGAACAAACCGTCCCGTGGAATTGGCGCAAAGA
>JAQIBO010000241.1 GCA_027859055.1 Spirochaeta sp. | reverse complement strand
TTTGACGAATACAAAAAGAAGCTTTCGATTTCTACGCCGAGCGCCCTCCAGGAAGTGGTCAAGCTGAGCGGCGGAAACCAGCAGAAGATCGTGATTGCGAAATGGCTCTGCCTGTCGCCTCGACTCCTGATACTGGATGAGCCGACGCGGGGTATCGATGTCGGCTCCAAAGCGGAGATACACAAGTTGATCGCCAAACTGGCGGAAGACGGGATAGCGGTGATCGTTATCAGTTCGGAGATGCCGGAGATCATGGGTGTCAGCGACCGCATCGTTGCGATGCGCGAAGGCCGGATTACCGGAGTGTTCGAAGGTGAAGAGATTACGGAGGGGAATCTCATAACCGCGATTGCCCACGTGGAATAAGAGCAACATACAACCGCGTGTAAAATTTGAGGATCCGGGAGGACTCCATGGGAAAGGTGCGTCTCGCCGTCTTGGGAATGGGGCGGCAAGGACAGATTCATTCCAAAAACATCGCGTATATGATACCGGAAGCGGAACTCGTATGCGCCAGTGACATCAGTATGGAGCGGGTCGGGGCGTGCGCCGTCCAGGGGATCGACCTGTACGACGACTACCGAAAGGTCCTTGAACGGGACGATGTCGACGGTGTTGTGATTGCGACCTCGACGGATACCCATGACGAGGTGATCCGAGCGACCGCCGCCGCCGGGAAACACATACTCTGCGAAAAACCGATCGCGACTACCCTCGAAGCGATCGACAGTGTTCTGGAGTTCGTGACGGAAAAGAGTGTCAAGTTCATGGTTGCCTTTAACCGCCGCTTCGACCCGACGTTTAAAAAAGTACGGGAGATGGTTGCCGACGGAAGTGCCGGGGAACCGATGATCGTGAACATCACCAGCCGTGATCCAAAACCGCCGCACCTGGAGTACCTCAAAGTGTGTGGGGGAATCTTCTTTGATACCTCGGTGCACGACTTCGATATGGCTCGCTACCTCTCGGGATACGAAATCGAAGAGGTCTATGCAACGGGAAGTGTCATGGTCGACGAACGGATCGGGCAGCTTGGCGATCTGGATACCACGATGATCAGTCTGCGGTTCTCCAACGGTGCCGTCGGCTCAATCAACAACTCGCGGCAGACCGGGTTCAGCTACGATCAGCGGGTTGAAGTATGCGGAAAGACCCGGACGGTTTTCGGCCGGAACGAGACACCCACCCGGGTCGAGTACATCGATCCCCAGGGGACGCACAGCGACGTTCCGCTCTATTTCAATATCGAACGTTACCCCGCGGCATTTCTCGGGGAGATGCAGGGCTTTGTCGATTGCATCATGAATGACACAGCCCCGCCTTCCACCGGGCGTGACGGGCGGATCGCCGTAGCGCTCTCAATGGCGGCCCGAAAGTCGTATGACGAGCACCGACCGGTAAAACTCTCGGAAATCGGGTAGCGCAAGGCGAAAGGAAAAGCACAGATGGCGACAGAAAATAAAATTGGAATATGCGAATGGACGATGCCGATTACCGGTCCATATGTATGCAGGTTTGTGGCCGAACTCGGATACGATGGTTTGCAGCTGATCACCGGTGATTACGAAAAGGGGTTTCCTCTTTCAAAACCGGTCACTCAGCAGGCGTACCTCGAAGAAGCCGACCGCTACGGCATCGACTTTGCGTCGATTACCACCCGGGTTACAGATTTCTACTGCATGTTTGATCCGCCGGGCAGCGAGGAACACACGATTGTTCGTACCGGCATTACCAAAGCGATAGAGACCGCCGAGGTAATGGGGATTGAGATCGTTATGGTGCCGAACTTCGTAAAAAGCGATGCTCGCCCGCCGGACCGATTTGAACGGCTTGTAAAAGAGCTGCAATGGGCATGCGATTTTGCTGCTGACCACGGTGTGCTTCTTGCGGAAGAGAACTGCATGACTCCGGAAGACACGGTTCGTCTCTTTGATGCGGTGGACCGGAAAAACCTGCGCCTCTACTTCGATTTGCAGAACTATTATCTCAACAGTGGTCTGTACACCCCGGACATCATTGAACCGCTCTATCCGTACATCGTCCAGGTTCACGCCAAGGACGGAAAGAACGGGGATCTCAGTGGAGCGCCGCTGGGTGAGGGAGACGTCGACCTCCAACGGTCGATCGAAGTACTGAAGCTCTTCGGGTACGACGGGTGGTTTGTCAACGAGAACTACTACGACGTACCCCCGCTTGTTACCGAGCGAGACGACCCGGTGGCAGCAATTAAAAAAGATCTGGATACGCTCCGGAAAGTGCTTGCATAGCGGGCACACACAATAATTTCGGCCGGGAACGGGCCGACGACTTCTACGAGGAGGAATAAATGGGAACTTTAGGCACAATGGCAACAGATTGTGAGATTAGAATCGACTATGACAAGCTTCGGAAGGATCGGTTGCGCAAAACGCAGGAGCAGATTCGAAAAGACGGCTTGGGGGCGCTTCTTGCTTTCGATCACGACGCGATACGCTACATCACCAGTACCAAACTCAACGACTGGATGAACAACAAGCTGGCGCGGGCGGCGCTGGTATCGGCCGACAGGGACCCGATTCTCTACGAAGCCGGCAGTGCGATTGAATCAAAAAAGGCGCTCTGTCCCTGGATCGCGGACCGGATCTTCCCCTTTACCGGCGGCGCGATGCGCGGCTCTTTTCCGACGGCGGTTGTCTACGAGCATGCAAAGAATTTCGCCAAGGAGATCAAGTCGCTCCTGAAAGAGTGGGGAGTTGAAAAGGAGCCCCTCGGGATAGATATGACCGAGATTCCCTTTATGCTGGCTTTACAGGAAGAGGGCATTAACGTCGTTGATGGCCAACAGACGATTCTGGAACCGCAAAAGATAAAGACCAAAGAAGAGGTCGATTTGATCGAACTGTCGATCGCGATTGACGAAGCCGCATTCTGGGACGTCGTGAGTACGGCGAAGCCGGGAATGAGAGAAAACGAGATCAACGCCCTTCTCCGGCACCGGATCTACGAGCTTGGCGCGGAAGAGATTCAGAACGTCAACGTTATCAGTGGTAACCGTTCACAACCACACCCTCACGACGCGTCGGACCGGATGCTGCGGATGGGTGACATGCTCTATATCGATATCGTCAGTGTCTTTAACGGGTACCACACCTGTTACTACCAGACGTTTGTGATCGGGCCGCCGTCGGACAAGCAGCTCAAGATATACGACAAAGCGTGGAACTGGCTCTTTGATGCTGCCAAACTCCTGAAACCGGGAGTAAGCACCGCCGACATCGCCGCAGTATGGCCGTCGGCTCAGGAACTCGGTCTCAAGAACGAAGCGGAGGCATTCGCGCTGCAACTCGGTCACGGTATCGGTATGACCCACTGGGCAAAACCGGTCATCAGCCGCTGGTTTTCCTTTGATCACCCGGAAACGCTTCAGGAAGGCAACGTCTTTGCTCTGGAGACGTACTACGGTGAAGACGGGGACGGAGCTCGAATCGAGGAGATGTTCGTCGTCGAAAAGGACGGGTATCGACAACTGAGTCGCTTCCCCTCCAAAAACCTGGTTTCCTGCCCGACCGCTGGAAATATCTTCCCGCGCGGGTAATCTGATGTGCACCCGGACGGGCGCCCGTCGCCGGTTGGTTAACCGGTGGCGGCGTCCGTCCACCTTTTTGCCGGCTTCTCACTTGACGAAACGGGGAATACCCTTGAAGATAAAGGTCAGACCATTAACAGGATCATTAAATTAAGGAGTATGTGATGAGCGATGAACGCTACATACAGGGCCTGGTAGAACGAGCCCGAGTCGCGCAAAAGACATTTGAGGCGAAGTTTGACCAGGAGGCGGTAGATCGTATCGTCCGTGATATCGCCAAAAACGTATTTGACAACGCGCGTGAGCTTGCAGAAATGGCTGTGAAGGAAACGCGGATGGGCGCCGTAGAGTACAAGGTCAAGAAAAACGAAGGCAAGGCGCGCATCATGTGGTACAGCCTCAAAGGCAAGAAATCAACGGGTGTCATAAGCCACGATGAGGAATCGGGTATCACCGAGATCGCCAAGCCGGTCGGCGTCGTTGCGGCGGTCCAGCCGACTACCAACCCCACGGTTACTCCGATGGCAAACTGTATGGCTGCGGTAAAGACCAGGAACGCAATCATTATTGCTCCTCACCCTCGCGCCGAAAACACCACCAAATATTCGGTCAAGCAATGGCAGCAGATTCTCGTCGACCAGGGCGCCCCGGCGGACCTGATCCAGCTTGTCGAGGACGGAAGCGTCGAACGGACGCAGGAGCTTATGCGACAGTGTGATGTTTCCGTGGCGACCGGCGGTCCCGGAATGGTCAAGGCGGCGTATTCCAGTGGACACCCGTCCTTTGGCGTGGGACAAGGAAACGTACAGACGATTATCGACCGTGACGTGGATATCTCCGAGACGGTGAAATTGATCATCGACGCCCGTATCTTTGATCGCGGCATTATATGTTCGGGCGAGCAGACGATGATTACGCCCAAAGATAAGTACGAAGAGTTGAAACGCGAGGTGATCGCCTACGGTGGCTACTGGGTTGATGACGAAGCGGAAAAGGGGCGTTGGGTAAAAGCGCTATTTCCCGAGGGCAAAATCAACCGCGACCTGGTTGGGCAGTCGGTAGAGGCGTGCGCGGCGGCAGCAGGTTTGACTGTACCGGACGGAACCAAAGTGATTGTCATTCCCGAGGACGCCGCAAACAAGACCAGTCTTCTCCGGAAGGAGAAAATGTTTCCGGTGATAACTCCGTTTTCCTACGATACGTTTGAAGAGGCGATCCAAATCGCCCTTGACAATCTTGATGTGGAAGGGAAAGGGCATTCCGTCTCGATCCACTCCCACAACGACAAGCATATCCGCGAACTGGGCCTCCGGGCATCGGTCAGCCGGGTTTTGGTCAACCAGCCATGTGCTACCGCCAATGGTGGCGCGTTCACCAACAGTCTCAACGCCACCAGCACGCTGGGGTGCGGATCCTGGGGTAATAACAGCATCTCCGAGAACTTCTACTACAAGCACCTTCTCAATATCACTCGGATTGCCAAGGTGAAGAAACACTCTCGCCAGCCCTCCGATGAAGAGATCTGGAGTCTGTCGTGAAGCTCCTGGAATACAAGGCCCACGAGGTATTCCGTCGGTTCGGGCTCCCTTCGATCGACGGCTATACCGTTGATTCTGTGGACGAACTGAAAGCGGTGGAGGGTCGGCTCCCCTATCCGGTAGTGATAAAAGCGCAGGTGCAAACGGGAAACCGTGGCAAGCTTGGTGGTATCCAGTTTGCTGACAACCGAGACGAACTCTTCGCCAAGGGCTCTCAGGTTCTGGGGATGAAAATCAAGGATCTCGAAGTCAGGAAAGTGTTTGTGACCCCCAAGGTCGACATCACGAAAGAGATGTACCTGAGCTTCACGATGGATCGGAAGACGAAACTCGGGGTAATGATCTTCAGTCCTGAAGGTGGGGTCGAGATCAACGAGATCGCAGAGAAGAACCCGGAGAAAGTGGTCACGGTACTCCTCCCCGCAAAAGATACCCTCGACGATTACATTATTCGCTACGCGATGGATACGACCGGGTTCGACCGCGCCTACGAGAAAGAGTTTTTTGCGTTCTGCAAAACGTTGTACGAGGTGTTTGTGGAGAATGACTGTCTCCTTGCAGAAATCAATCCGCTGGTGGTGACCGCCGACGGAACACTTACCGCCCTGGACGGCAAAGTGGATGTCGACGACAACGCGTTGTACAAACATCCGTCGATCAAAGAATTCAAAGATGAGATGACAGATAATCCGCTCGTCCTTGAGGCGCGGAAGTTTGATTTTCTCTACATCCCCGTCAAGAATACCGGAAACATCGCGGTTGTCAGTAACGGTTCAGGGATGATCATGTCCTCCATTGATCTGATCACCAAGGCGGGTATGGAAGTGACCTGCGCGCTTGACCTTGGCGGCGGAGCAACCGCCGACCGGATAAAGGAAGCGTTGCGAATCGTTGCTGAGAACGACAACGTTGATACGATTTTTATCAACATTTTTGGCGGTATCACCAGATGCGACGAAATTGCCCGTGGGATCGAGGGGAGTATGGAGAGCATCAGTAAGAAACGGATGGTTATTCGTCTCGAAGGCACCAACAAAGAGCAGGGACTGGAGATCGTTCGCTCCCTCGCCGGAAAAATGGAATTGGTCGACGGTCTCTATGAGGGTGTGGATGCCCTGGCGAAAGGAGCGGCGCGATGAGTTTTCTCATAGATGAACACACCCGATTGATCGTGCAGGGAATCACCGGCCGGGAAGGCAGGTTCCACGCCGAGCAGATGATTGAATACAAGACCAACGTCGTTGCCGGCGTTACCCCCGGGAAAGGGGGAGGCGAGGTTCTCGGGCTGCCGGTGTACAACACGGTTCTCGAAGCAAAGGAAAAACACGACGCCAATGCAACGGTCCTGTTTGTGCCGCCGAACTTTCTCTACGGTGCCGCTTACGAGGCGATCATGTCCGGGATCCCTTTGGTTATCACGATAGCTGAAGGGACACCGGTACACGACATGCTCAAACTGCATCACCTGGCCAAGGAGAAAGGCGTTCGTCTCATCGGCCCGAATTCGTTCGGGATTATCTCACCGGGAAAGGCGAAAGCCGGCTTCATGGCGCACCGCATTTTTTCCCCGGGGAACGTCGGTGTTATGTCTCGTAGCGCGACCAACTGTTATGAGACCGTCTTTTTAATGCAGAAGGAAGGGATCGGGCAGTCCACCGTGGTTGGCGTCGGCGGCGACATGATTCCTGGTTCGACCTTTGTTGACATCCTTCCCTATTTCGAAGCGGACGACGAAACCACGGTGATCGTGATGATCGGTGAGATCGGTGGGAGCGAGGAAGAGCTTGCCGCTCGGTACATAAAGGATCACGTTACCAAGCCGGTGATCGCTCTGATCGCCGGAAAGAACGCACCGAAAGACACGTCGATGGGGCACGCCGGAGCGATCGTATCACCCGATGGTGAAGGTTCCGCGGAGAAAAAGGAAGAAGAGCTTCGTGCGGCCGGTGTTCACATCGCGGAAAGCACTGAAGATATCACCAGGATCGCCAAGACGCTGGTGTAGAGAATTGGAAGAGGAGAAAGGCATGGATAAGGGGAAGATGCAATGGGTGCACGAAACGATGCTCACGATACGCAAGTTCGAAGAGCGGGCACTCAAGCTATTTGAAGAGAACAAGCTTCGCGGGTCGGTTCACCTGAGCATTGGTCAGGAAGCGGTTGCAGCCGCGGTGGGGGTGATGCTTAACGCCGACGACTACATCACCAGCACGCACCGTGGACACGGTCACTCGATCGCCAAAGGTGCACGACCGGATCGTGCGATGGCCGAACTTATGGGTAAAGAGACAGGGTATTGTTCCGGACGCGGTGGCTCTATGCATATCGCTGATTTGGAACAGGGCAACCTTGGGGCGAATGCGATCGTCGGAGGCGGCATCCCTCATGCGGTGGGAGCGGCACTGAGCGCACAAATGCGCGGCACCAGGCAGGTTGCGGTCACCTTTTTCGGGGACGGAGCCGCCAACCAGGGGATCTTTCACGAGTCATTGAATTACGCGGCGATCTGGGACCTGCCGGTGATCTTTATCTGCGAGAACAACCAATACGGAATGACGATCGATTCCAGCACGGTAACATCGGTCAAGGATATCGCCACCCGTGCAAAGGCGTACGACATGCCTGGTGAGGTGGTCGATGGAAACGACGTTCTGGCGATGGAAAAGGCAGTTCAGAAAGCGGTCAAACGTGCCCGGGACGGCAAAGGGCCAACCCTTATTGAGGCCAAAACGTACCGCTGGGAAGGTCATTGGACCGGTGATCCCCAGGTGTACCGCAAACGGAAAGAGGTGGACGAGTGGAAGGCAAAATGTCCGATCATTCGGTTTGAAAAACACCTGCAGGAAAAGGGTGTCATGACTGCGGAAGAGATTGAGAAAAAGCACGAAGAGATTCACGCCTTGATTGAAGAGGCGGTGGAATTCGCCTTTGACAGCCCCGAACCGGACGCCGCAACCGTACTGGAAAACGTGTACTACACCGAGGAGGGCGCGTCATGAGTAACAAGAAGATCGCCGTCGCGATCCGCGACGTGATAGCCGAAGAGATGCGACGGGATGAGAGCGTATTCGTCATGGGCGAAGATATTGGAGCCCAGGGCGGCGTGTTCGGGTGTACCCGGGGTTTGCAAACGGAGTTTGGGAAGACTCGCGTTCGGGATACGCCGATAGCAGAAGCGGTATATGTCGGACTGGGGGTCGGCGCAGCCCTTACCGGGATGCGGCCGATCATCGATTTCATGTACCTCGATTTCACCTACGTTGCGATGGACCAACTCCTCAACCAGGCGGCAAAGCTGCGCTACATGTACGGGGGCCGGGCCACGTTACCGATGGTCATTCGGGGCCAGCAGGGTATCGGTCGCGGGAACGCGGGAACCCACTCCCAGAGTGTAGAGGTGATCTTTACGCACATCCCCGGGCTTAAAGTCGTGATGCCGTCCAACGCCTACGACGCCGCAGGGTTGCTGCGGACCGCGATCCGGGACAATAACCCGGTGATGATCTTCGAGCACAAGGCGCTCTACGTCAGCAGCGAAGAGGTGCCGGATGACCCGGACTTCATGATCCCCTTTGGGAAGGCGGCGATAAAACGTGAAGGGAGCGATGTGACGATCGTTGCTACCTCGTTGATGGTGCAACGCGCGATGGAAGCGGCGGACAAACTCGCCGAGGCGGGGATAAGCGCCGAGGTGATCGATCCCCGGACGCTGCTCCCCCTCGATATCGACACCCTCGTCGAGTCGGTCAAGAAAACGGGTAGAGCCCTCGTCGTCCATGAGGCGCACAAGACATCGGGTATCGGGGCCGAAATCGGTTCGCAGATTTCCGAGCACGCGTTCAAGTACCTCGACGCCCCGGTTGCGCGGCTTGGTGCCAAACCGTGTACCCTGCCGTTCAGTCTCGTTCTCGAGAACGCGGTGGTTCCCGGAGTCGACGACATCGTTGAATCGGCCCGGGACGTCTGTTACCGATAGGAGGCCCAGATGGCAACAAAGGTAATAATGCCGAAACAGGGCCTTCAGATGACAGAAGGCAACATCATACAGTGGTTTTACACCGAGGGAGATACGGTTCCGGACGGTGAGCCCCTCTTCGAAATGGAGACGGATAAGCTCACGATCGAGATCGACGCTCCCACGGGCGGAACACTTCTTAAGATCCTGCATCCCGCCGGGGATGTGGTTCCGATTACCGAGCTGATCGGGGTCATCGGGGAGCCTGGAGAAGACATCGCTGAGATCCTCGCTGAGGCAAGTGGTGGCGCTACCGCGGGTGGCTCCGCAACTGACCCCGTCGCGACCGCCCAAAGCGCGGCGGCGCCCCCCCGTGCCGCGGAAACCACCTCCACCCCAT
>JAQIBO010000212.1 GCA_027859055.1 Spirochaeta sp. | reverse complement strand
CGTGCTCTTTCTGACGCAGGAAGTTGCCGACTCTCTGCGGAATGACTCGGTGGCGCAGTTCGCCCATATCGCCGGCGGGATTATCGGAAGCGTCTTCGGGTTCATGAATCCACGCCGGTAGCGGCGCCGATCGTAACGCGCATAGCTCCGGACACACAGCACAGGACACACAGGTAGATGCAATGGAAGACAAAATTGAACAGATAAAGGCTCGGTTCGCCGAGGTGGAACGCCTCGTTGCGGACCCGGAGCTTCACAAGGACCAGAAGCGCGCGGTTGAGACGATGCGCGAGCACGCCCACCTGTCGGAGATTATCTCCCAGTACGACGTGGTGACTGCCCTGCGAACGCAGATCGCGGAAAATGAAGAGCTTCTGGAACAGGAGGACGCGGAGATCCGGGAAATCGCCGCCGAGGAGCTTGATCCACTGCGGGCCGATCTGGAGCGGGCGGAACGGAAACTGACCGTTCTGCTGATTCCGCCGGATCCGCTGGATGCGAAAAACACGATCATGGAGATCCGCGCCGGCACCGGCGGCGACGAAGCGTCGCTTTTCGCCGCCGACCTGTACCGCATGTACATGCGCTACGCCGAGTCGGTGGGCTGGAAAACCGAGCTGATCGAGGCGAGCGAGACGGAGGTCGGTGGTTTCAAGGAGATTATCGTCTCCATCTCCGGCAAAGAGGTGTACAGCCACCTCAAGTACGAAAGCGGCGTCCACCGCGTCCAGCGCGTCCCCTCCACCGAAAGCGGCGGCCGCATCCACACCTCCGCGGTCACCGTCGCCGTCCTCCCGGAGGCGGAGGAAACGGATGTGCAGATCCGTACCGAAGAGATCCGCGTCGACGTGTTCCGCTCCTCCGGCCCCGGCGGCCAGAGCGTCAATACCACCGACTCCGCCGTGCGAATCACGCATCTGCCCACCGGACTGGTCGTCATCTGCCAGGACGAAAAGAGCCAACTCAAGAACAAAGCCAAGGCGATGCGCGTTCTCAAGGCGCGCCTCTTTGAACAGAAAGAGCGCGCCCGGCAGGAAGAGATGGCCGCCACCCGCAAAGGCCAGGTCGGCAGTGGAGACCGCAGCGAGCGCGTCCGGACGTACAACTTTCACCAGAACCGCCTCACCGACCACCGCATCAACCTGACCCTGTACCGCCTCGACGCAATTATCACCGGCGACCTCGGCCAGGTGATCGACGCGCTCCGACTCAGTGCAAGCGAGGTGGACGCGCCCTCGTGACAACGATCCGCGAACTCCTGAACGGGGCCCGAGCGCGCCTCGGTGACAGCGACACGCCGTTTCTCGATTCGCTGGTCCTGTTGGAATGGGCCTCCGGTGTCAACCGGGAAACGATCCTTGCGGAACAACCCGCCGATGCCGGGACGTACCTCGGCACGGGTCAGCTCCAGCGCTTTCTGACCGCCGTAGAACAGCGCGCAACCGGCCGCCCCATCGCGTACATCATCGGTGAAAAGGAGTTTTACGGACGTCCCTTCGCGGTGGGGCCGGGAGTGCTGGTCCCCCGTCCCGACTCGGAAGTCCTCGTCACCCGCGCCCTCGAACTGCTGGAGACGCTCGCTCCGCGCCGGAATTCCCCGTTGCATATCCACGACTGTTGCACCGGCAGCGGATGCATCGGACTGAGTATCGCCCTGGAATATACCGAACTCCGTTCCGCGCCGCTTTTCCTTACGCTCAGCGACGTGGACGATACCGCCCTTGCATGGGCTCGCAGAAACATCGACCGCCTGGTGGCTGCCTCACAGTTGACGGTGACCCTCCGCCGGTCCGATCTTTTGGTCCCGGGCGCGCCGACCGATAGTGACACCGGCGACGTCACGGCAGATCTCGTTACCGCGAATCCCCCGTACCTGACAACCGCGGAAACGGCCGCTGCGCTGGACCACGGATGGTCGGAACCGGCTCTCGCCCTGGATGCGGGCGAATCCGGCATGGAGGCGATCGATCGTCTCGTGCCGCAGGCGTTTTCATACCTCCGTCCGGGAGGGTATCTTGTAGTGGAGCACGGAGCGACTCAGGCGGCGCAGGTTGCACGCCGTATGAACGCAGCCGGATTCGAGGCCGTTGTCAGCCGGCGGGATCTTGCCGGGCGGGAGAGATGTACCGAAGGACGCACACCGGAGTGAACACGGGATGATACAGACGATCGCGGAATTACAGCACATCGTATCCTCGTACCCCGCCGCGGATCAGACGCGGATCATGGAGGCGGCCGGTCTGTCCGAGTCGCTCCACGAGGGACAGGTCCGCGATTCAGGAGAGCCGTACTTCATCCATCCGCTGCAGGTGGCGGAAATCCTGATTGACATGAAACTGGACGCTCCCACTGTGGCGGCGTCACTGCTGCACGACGTTCTTGAGGATACCATCCTGACCCGGGCGGAACTCAAAAAGCAGAGTGGCCGCGACGTGGACGCCCTGGTCTACGGCGTAACAAAGATCTCCGTCGTCAAAGCAAAAAACAAAAGCTTCCAGGAGGCGGAGACGATCCGCAAAATGCTTCTGGCGATGGTGAAGGACGTCCGGGTCATCCTGATAAAGCTGGCAGACAAACTGCACAATATGCGCACCCTCGAGTTCAAGGAGGGACCGCGACAGCGGGAGATCGCCCAGGAAACGCTCGACATTTACGCCCCCCTCGCGGGACGACTGGGTATCAGCTGGATGAAAGATGAGCTGGAAGATCTTTCGCTCAAGCATCTCCATCCGGACGTGTACCAGATGATCAAGGCGCGGGTATCGGAAAAGCGCGACGCCCGCGCCAACTACCTGAAACGGATCAAGGATACCCTCGACAAGGCCGCTCGCAAGGAGGGTGTGCCGGTTCTGGTGGAGAGCCGGGCAAAACACTTTTACAGCATCTACCAGAAGATGAAGCGGTTCGGCAAGGATCTGGACGAGATCTACGACCTTCTGGGGGTACGCATGCTCTGTGATACCACCAACGAATGTTACCAGCTGCTTGGGCTCGTCCACCGCATGTGGCCTCCCATTGAGGGGCGTTTCAAAGACTATATCGCGATGCCCAAGAGCAACCAGTACCAGAGTCTGCACACGGCGGTACTGGGTTTCGACGGGAAGATCGTCGAGTTTCAGATTCGTACCCATGATATGCACCGCACAGCCGAGTACGGTGTTGCCGCTCACTGGCTGTACAAGCGCGGCCTGACGCGGGAGCGCTTTCGTCCCGACGACCTCACGATCATGCACCGCGTGCGTGACCTCAAAGATTCCAAGATTACCACCGATGAGTTCCTGGAGGAGATCAAGCGGGAAATACTGCGCGATTCGATCTACGTGTTCACCCCCAAAGGCGACGCGATTCAGCTTCCGAAAGGCGCCACGGCGATCGACTTCGCCTACCATATTCACACCGAGGTCGGGCATCGCACGATGGGAGCAAAGGCGGACGGATCGATCATTCCCCTGAAGGAACCGCTGAAAAACACGCAGGTTATTGAGGTTCTCACCAGCCCCAGCGCCCACCCCCACCTCAACTGGCTTCGATATGCGCGCACCTCCCGGGCGCGCAGCAAGATCCGGGCGTGGCTCAACAAGCACGACGAAAATCTGATCATCAACCAGCGAATCATCGCCCGCAAAAACGCCCGTCACGAACCGCCGGCACACGCCTCACCGCAGGGAACAAAACCGCACGCCCCACCGCCCCGCACATCCGGTCCGTCGCACGAGACCAACCAGATTCTCGATGAGCACAAAGTTGCGATCAGCGTTGGCAAAGAGAAAAATCTGATGATCCACTTTGCCCAGTGCTGTCGGCCAAGCACCGGCGATGATATCGTCGGATACGTCTCCCGGGGACGGGGCATCATCATTCACAAGCGGGACTGCAAGAGCCTGCTGAGTATACCCGATGTCAACGAACGGATGATCGAAGTCGAATGGGAGACGGTCTCTCCCAAAACCACCCATCGCTTTCGGGTTGCGGCGCGCAATTCCAGCGACCTTTTCAGCGAAATAGAGGGGGCGGTTCGCAAAGTCCACGGCCACCTGATCGAGGGCCGGATTGACGAGACGAGCCAGGGAACGCTTGAAGCCAGCTTCACCCTCGAGGTGGAACGGCGTCAGGACCTCCGAAAGATCGCCAAATGCATCCGTGCGATCCCGGCGGTGATGAGCCTTCAGGATATTCCGGAAAATTCCTGATTATTTCTATTATCTTTCTTGTCCTGCCGGTTCCGCATGTGTATGTTTGACTCATGGCAAAGATAACATTTAAAGGTAATCCGATTAACACAAGTGGCGACCTTCCCGCGGTCGGTAGTAATGCACCCGATTTTGTACTCACAACAGACTCGCTCGAGGACGTGGGGCTTGCCCGGTACAAAGGGAAGAAGAAGATTCTCAATATCGTACCCAGTCTGGATACCGGGGTTTGCGCCGCACGCGCCCGCCGTGTTGACAAAGATGTGGCGTCCCACGATGACGTCGTCTGTCTCACCGTCAGCGACGACCTGCCGTTTGCCTCATCACGGTTCTGCAAGGCCGAGGGAGTTTCCAACGTGATCACCCTCAGTGAACTCCGAGATCGCGAGTTTGGCAGCGCCTACGGCGTCCGCATCGTCGATGGACCCCTCGCCGGGTTGCTCAGTCGCGCCGTTGTCGTTCTCGATGAGAACAACACGGTGGTGTATACCGAGCAGGTACCCGAAATCGCGCAGGAACCGGACTACGACGCTGCCCTCAAGGCGGTGAGTTAAAGACGATCCCGCGGAATTGACAGCTCCGGCACGGCTCACTACGATGCTCGCACAGGGGAGCACATGATCGATCCGGAAACAGATTTCGAACAGACCGTCACATACGCTCGACGCATACAGATGGCCGCGCTTATGGTTGCGCTCATCGCCGCCGGGTCGTTCATCGCAATCCCCCTCCCGGGAACGCCGGTTCCAATCGTCCTGCAGAATCTGTTTGTCGTCCTCACCGGTATCGTTCTTCCACCTGCCTGGGCGCTTATCACCGTGGCGGTGTACCTCGTGATGGGTGCGCTTGGTCTCCCGGTGTTTGCCGGAGCGACCGGGGGTCTCGCCCACTTTGCGGGGCCCACCGGCGGGTTCCTGGTCGGCTTTGCCGCGGCGGCGGCGGCCACCGCGGTGGTGATGAATTTGCGCGGCGGTGCATCGGGACGCCCGGGGCGAACGCGTCTCGTGGGGGCCCTTGGCCTCGGTTTTCTCCTCCCGTACATTCTCGGGGTGCCCTGGCTTGCCCGCGTAACGGGGCTGAGTCTGCCGGCGGCACTCGGTGCGGGAGCACTTCCGTTCCTCCCCGGAGACGCGGTAAAAGCGATCGTCCTCTACCTTCTGCTTCGCACCGTTCCCGACTCACTATGGCGTCACTTGAGATAACAGGCCTCTCCGTTGCTTTGGGAGATCCGCTCCGGGAGGTACTCTCCGACGTTGACCTGGTCGCCGACTCCGGGTCACTCACGCTGGTTCTCGGCGCCAACGGATCGGGGAAGTCTGTTCTTCTTCGGACGCTGATCGGCCTTCACAGATATCAAGCGGGCCGGATTCTTGTCGACGGACGGGAGCCGGGACGGCGCGCATTTCACCGGCGATGTGGCGTGACGTTCCAGAACACCGATGTCCAGATCTTTGGAGATACCGTGGAGAACGATCTTCGAATCGGCAAAGGCGTGGATCATCCCCTGGATCCGACGTTTATGGACGCGTTCGGGCTGGAAGAGCTCCGTAATGCCATACCGCATGAACTCAGCGGAGGCCAACGGCGACGTCTCGCCCTGGCAGGCGCCTTTCTCGGCACACCGGACTTTCTTTTTCTTGACGAGCCGTTTCTGGAACTGGACTATCCCCATATCCTGCGCGTTATCGACCAGATTGAAGCGATAAAGGCTGCGGGAACGGTAGTCGTTGTCGCCTCCCACGAGACACGCGACATATGGGAGATCGCCGACACGGTTGTCCTGCTCGACGGCGGGAACGTTGTCAAAAGCGGAACACCTGATGAGATTGCGCCGTGGATCGGGCCGGCGGTGGGTTTGCGCCCCCAATCCGAGGCGCGGCGATGAGCACCGTAATAGCCGTTGGCGCGCTGCTGGCAACGGTGGCAATTCAGATCGCGTTCTTTCACGTCACCAGCCTCGCCGTCGCAGCGGGCATTTTCGGTGGCGCCCTCGCTGTGTCCCCCGCCGCCGGATTGACCGTACGGAAGATTCTCACAACGGTCCGCGCCTTCTTGATTCTTCTGGCGCCGGTGCTTGTGCTGCAGATGATAGTCAACGGTGCGTCCCTCTCCATGTTCACCTCCTGGGGAACGTACGCACTGCGCCTCACCGCGGCAGCCCTCGTTGCGCGCGCCTATTTCGCGTGGGCCGGGGTCTCCGGCGTTCAAAACGGACTGGATCCGTTTCTTCGGCTGCTTCCGCGCCGGGCGGCCGACCCGTTTCGACTTATCCTGACCGGAAGCCTGTTTCTCTTGCCTCTGGTCCTGCTCCAGCTGCAAAACACGATTCACGCCGGTCTCCTCCGTTACCGCGCGGGAACGCCACCCCAGCGCCGTGGGAAACAGCACCGTACCGAACTGTTCACGGTGTATCCGGCGATTCTGCGGGCGATCGTTCTTAACGTCCTGCGCATTCCCGAACAACGCGCCGGGGCGATGGTGGTGCGCGGCGTCCTCGCCGAAACGGCGGCGCCCGCTCCCGGTAAATCCCGGCCGCAAACCGAGGCGATCCGATGATTCACGTCGTGCTTGTTGAACCTGAAATTCCGCCCAACACGGGGAATATCGCACGAACATGCGCCGCCACAGGGACACCGCTTCATCTGGTCCAACCGCTTGGCTTTTCAATTTCCGACCGGCAGGTTCGCCGGGCCGGTCTTGACTACTGGAGTGACCTGGACCTCCACGTGCATGGTGACACCGATGCGTTTTTTGCATACCTCCACGATACGGCGACCGTACCTGCCGGGAAAGATTTACCGATCGCGTTGCTCACAACCAAAGGGAAGCGGACCTACACGGATATCCCGCTGGATGAGGAGCTGTATCTGCTCTTTGGACCGGAAACACGCGGCCTGTCGGGAGATATCCTTGCGCGTTATCCGCAACGGCGATATCGTATTCCGATGTTGCCGGGGCAACGGTCACTCAACCTGTCCAATTCCGTCGCGGTTGTGCTGTACGACCTGCTCCGCCGGAATGGATTCGGCCGTTTTGCATAACTCCCGCGGCACATGACGGCACCTGATGGAGGACCACGCATGAAACATATCGGAATCGTTGGAACAGGATTTATGGGCTCTGCCGTCATTCGTGCGATCGTTCGCGAACACGGCGAAGTCCAGCTTGGAATGGTTGAAAAAGACGGCTCTCGGCGTGATTGGGCCACCCGCGAGCTCGGGGCGCAGGACTTCTCCTCCAAACCGGAGGAGCTTTTCGGGTTTGCGGATATCGTCATCCTGGCGATTAAGCCGCAGGATCTCGCCGACTTTGGAGAACAGGTGGGAGCGGCAGCCCGGAACGCTCTGGTGCTTTCGATGCTCGCGGGAACCTCTATCGAAGCGGTTGGGCGCGCCCTCGGAACGCGTCGGGTGGTTCGGATTATGCCCAATCTCGCCGCAGATATCGGAAAGGCGGTGACCGGGATCAGTTTTTCCCCGGAACTCGACCGCGCAATGCGTTCCGAGGTGATCGAGTTGCTGCGCGGAATCGGCACGCTGGTGCCGGTGCGGGAAGAGCTGATCGCGGCGGTCACCGGAATCTCGGGAAGCGGGATCGCGTTTGCCCTTGAGTTTATCCACGCCCTTACCCTTGGCGGTGTGGAACAGGGCCTGCCGTACGCCCAGGCAGCGGAGGCGGCTCGTGATGTGGTGGAGTCCGCGGCACTGCTCCTGCGGGCAACCGGCGATCACCCGGAGGCGATTATCAGCCGCGTCTGTTCTCCCGGAGGCACTACGATACGCGGTATCCGAACGCTCCATGAGCGCGGGGCCACCGCGGCGGTCATGGCAGCGGTCGAGGCGGCCACCGCGCGTTCCCGCGAGCTGGAGGGATAGCGCGTTTCCCAACCGGACGGAGCCAGGCGGGAGGGAACCCCCGGGTTGTACCCCCACCTTGCAGCCTTGTTCGATTTTCTCCGCTTCGTTAAGATACCGGCCATGTTGGACCTGAAATTCGTGCGAAACAACCCGGACGTGATCCGGAAGAACGTCGCTGACCGGAACGTGTCGGTCGACGTCGATGCGATCCTCGCGCTGTACGACCGCCGCAACGAGGTGTTGCAGACCGTTGAAGCGCTCCGTACCCGGCGCAATGAAAACGCCGCGGCGATGAAACAAAAACTCGACGACGAGCAGCGCGCCGGCCTCATCGCCGAAGGAAAGCGACTCAAGGAAGAGATCGCCGGGCGCGAGGACGAACTCAAGACGGTTGAACGCGACCTGCACGAGGCAGCCGACGCGCTTCCCAACCTGACCCACCCGGATACGCCGATCGGTGCCGATGAGTCCGCCAACCGCGAGCTGGAAATTGTCGGGACCGCTCCCAAATTTGACTTCGCGCCGCGGGATCACGTCCGGTTGGGGACAGAGCTCGATATCGTCGAGTT
>JAQIBO010000197.1 GCA_027859055.1 Spirochaeta sp. | reverse complement strand
GTAATGTCCCTGACATTCAGGGACAGTCACAAACCGGGGCGTGCTCCGACGCCCGGTATCCGCCCGCGCTCGCACCACCACGCCCCGGTCCGCGTCGCCCCGTCACCCGCACGCCCGCTTGCGCACCACAACAACCCGATCTATTCTGTAGTCGTGGACATTGACCCCCCGGGATCGTCACCGGAACTCCGCGCAGCCAAAGCACTCCTCGATGACGGCCCGATCGCGGTGGTCGTCGTTGAGAAGGGCCGCATCTCCTACGCGAATCCTGCAGCGTCCCAGCTCGCCGCCGATATCGGCATCACCGGTGCCATTCCTGGACAACCTGTCTCGGTATTCGGGTTCGATATCGCGTTGATTGACGACAGCATCCCCGGTAACGGAATCGAGACGACGATCGGTAACGGGGGTGGGCCCGGTACCGCGGCGAAACCGGTCATCATACGGACCGTAACCGACGTGTCGGACGCCAAATCGCGAGTTCTCCTCATCGAGGACCTGTCGCGGTCAAAAGCGTTGGACGACGCCCTTCGCGAGCGTACTGCCACTCTCGAGGCGGCGATCGAGAGCTTTCCTTTCGACTTCTGGATGAACAACCTCCAGAACCGGACGATCCTTCAGAATTCGATCAGTCGTCGACTGTGGGGAGAACAGCACGGCGCGCACATGCAAGACGTACAGGACGACCCCGAGATTCTGGCCCAATGGATGGAAGTCAACAAAGCGGCGCTGGCCGGCGAGACGCAAACCGGTGAGACGGCCTACCAAGTCGACGGCGAAGACCGCATCTTCCGCAATATCGTCGCTCCCGTTCGTGACGGTGACACCGTCATCGGGGTATTCGGCGCAAATATCGATATCACCGAACTCAAACACGCATTGCGCGATCGCGATCTCCTGCTGCGTGAACTCAACCACCGCGTCAAGAACCACCTCCAGGTGATACTGAGTATTATCAGCCTGCAACGGGACCCGTGTCCCGAGAAGACCGGCAACACATTCAGGCAGATCCAAGAGCGAATCCAGGCGGTACTCCTTGTACACGAGCAACTCTACGGCACCGACAATCTCCACACGATCGATCTGGGCGAGTATACCTCACAGCTGATCGCCGCGGTGCGTTCCGGGCACGGTAGTCCTTTGGACTATCACCCCTTCAGCGCTCCTGTCCCGATCGAATACCACCACGCCGTTCCCTACGGAATCGCTCTGACCGAACTGATTCATAACGCGATCAATCACGGCATACCGGCCGCCCCGATCGTCATCGAGACGCACCACGATCCCGCACAGATCCTGATCACCGTGGAGAACGCGGTGGAGGACTCCGGGGAAACCGCCGCGTCGCATCCTCGTGGAGAAACGCCCCCAACGGACGGTGGTCTCATGATCGTCGCGTCTGTAGTCTCACAGTTCTCCGGTGAGCTCTCATCGACGTCCGAGAAAGGACGCTACCGTGCCACGCTCCGGATCCCGTACCCTCTCGGCAGTCCCACCGAAATGCTATACTGAGGGTACCAGGAGCATCAGGATGGAACGGATCGTGACACGGCGTCGCCTGACCGACAATGAAGAGGTCGAGAACCTGCGGTTCTGGCTCTCTCGTCCGCCGAAGGAGCGAGTTGCCGAGGTAGAGCGGTTGCGGAGGCAATACTATGGAACTATCCCACGACTTGAACGAACTGTTAGGATCGTTTCTCTCACGGAACGTTGAGTTTATCGTCGTTGGCGCCCATGCACTCGCCCACCACGGGGTCCCGCGGTTCACCGGTGACCTCGATATTCTTGTACGACCGACGGAAGAAAACGCGGCCAGGATCGTCGCCGCCCTCGAGGATTTCGGATTCTCTGATCTGGGCCTTTCAAAGTCCGACTTCACCACTCCAGACGCGGTCATCCAACTCGGCCGGGCGCCCGCGCGGGTTGATATCCTCACGACGATCACCGGCGTCTCATGGAAGGACGCGGCGGCCGGCTCCGCAGAGGGGACAGTGGGAACCAATCACGTCCGGTTCCTTGGCCGGGCCGAGCTCATCACCAATAAGCAAGCAACCGGGCGAACCAAGGATCTCGCAGATATCGAAGCTCTCGGACCGTAGTGACTGAACAGACATGGACGGCAAGGGAAGAGGGCGGCAAGTATCGCTTGACAGCTTTGCGTTACAAAGTTACTTTGTAAGTGAAAGTTGAGGAGCCAAATGACACGGCAGAAAGACCACAATCGCGACTACGATGACAACCTCGCCAGCGGTTCCGCTATACCGGGCACTGCCGCTGCGCCAGGTGCCGCCACGCCGGGTGTCGATGCGCCAGGTACCACCACGCCCGCCGACCCCGCCCCCGCCAGCATCGACGACGTGAAGCGCTACCTCTCCGATCTCGAGACGATCCGCGGCCTCATGACCCGCTACGAGGAGCAACCCCTCGTGAACCACTGGGTGTTCGCGGTCTGGGGCCTCCTGGTGATCCTTGGCTCGGTAATCAACTGGCGGTTTGCCGGGGCGTTCGCCGTTGCGCAACTCGACCCTCTCGTGGTCGTGTGGATTCCCGTCCTGCTTGTGGGAAGCATCGTCGAAACGCTCGGCGGCGTCCTCAAGAGCCGCGATACCGGAATCCCGCTCCTCACGCGACGGCGGACGCGCCTGTTTATCGCCACGATCGGCATTCTTGTGATCCTCGGCATCATCATCGCCCACCTCGACCGCGTCGGTTTCACCACCACAATCCTGATCGCCCTCGGTGCCACGCCGCTCTTTATCTACGCACTCGCGACCTACTCAGACCTCTTTACCGAGGGGTTCGTGCTTCTCGCCGCAGCGATAGTCATCGCCCTCGTCGGTGATACGGTCAACACGCTGGCGTTTCGTGGCGTCGGCGGTATCACCGTGGGAGTCGTGTATATCATCGCCGGCGCCCACTCGGCGTGGTGCGAGCGTCGCGCCGGTCACAGAGACGGTGCCGCCGCACCGCAGATCTCCCCCGACGGCCGGCGGATCGCCGCCTCGCGCACCTCCGCACGTGACGGGGCGTAACCGATGGAAGAACTCTACACTCGCTTCGACGGAGTGTTCTTCGAGAAAACGCGCCTCTCGATCATGACCCTCCTCAATCAGGAGGAAAAACTCGCGTTCAACGCGCTCAAACAGCGCCTCGGCGGGAGCGACGGCGGCATCTACACCCACCTTGAGAAACTGATCGCCGCCGGGTACGTCGGGAAGGAGCGCGAGATCGTCGCCGGCACCCCCCGCACCCTCTACTTCCTCACCACCGCCGGGCACCGCGCCTTTGCGGAGTACATAGAGTTCCTCGCCCAGATCATCCCCAGCCAAGGAGCACCCCGATGAACCAGAAAATTTGGAAAATCGAACTTCGTTCCGCGATGCTGTTGCTCGCGGTACTGTACAGTATCACTCCGCTCGCGGGAGCGCAGAGCGCCTCGGCCTCCGCCGAGGCGCTCATCCAGCAGGCGCAGAGTTACACCGCCGACGAGCTTATGAACCTCGCCGACGACGCGCTCTTCCCGGAGAGCTTTTTCGCGACGATGCGGATGACCACCGTCCGTCCGGGGCGGCGCGACACCGAGATGCTCTTTGAGAACTACCACCGCGAGGGCGCCGGGAGCTTCATGGAGGTGAAGGAACCGCGGCGCTCGGCGGGGATGCGCTTCCTCCAGAAAAACGACGATCTGTGGATGTACAACCCCCGCTCCAGCTCCCGTCGCGCGCTCCGTCTCTCCCCGCGGGATTCCTTCCAGGGCAGCGTCTTCTCCAACAACGACGTCTCCGATCCCAACTACGCCGACGACTACACCGCCGTCTTTGACGGTACTGAGGTGGTCACCCACCCTGAGACGGGCCGCGTCACCACCGTGAAGATCACCGCCACCGCAAGCCACGATGAGTCCGCCTACGGTACGATCGAGATGTGGCTCATGCCGGAGGGGAGCGCGGGCGCCGGTTCCGCCGCTGGCAACCTCCGCGTGATCCCGCTGCAGATCGACTACTACTCCCGCTCGGGCCTCCTCTTCAAGCGGATGACCCTCCTCGAGATCGGCGAGCTCGCCGGCGCCCGCCGCCCCGCGGTGATGCGCATGGAATCGCTGGAAGAGGCGGGCGCCGTCACCACCGTCAGACTGGAAACGCTCGAGGCGCGGGACGACATCCCGGAACGCCTCTTCAACCAACAGGAGCTCACCCGATGACTGTAACCCCGTCAAACCACGCACCAATATGTGACGCGCACGCACCCGGCCCCCGCTCGCGTGTACCAGGGTGGCGCGTTTCCGGCCCGGGTATATCCGGCCAGCACCGGCCGACCCTGCGTGTACCCGGCCAGCGGGTATCCAACCGGCCGTCGCGTCCTCGCGTCCACCGGCGCCGCGTCCTCGCGGGGGGCAGGGGAGTACAAACCCTCGTCCTCGCGACCGTCGCGCTCGCAGCGGCACCCCTCGGTCTCGCCGCCCAGGACTACCAGCTCCTCGGGACCGTGGAACTGACCTCCCGGACCGGGCACTATAAAGACTCGCCGGTCGTCCTGAGCCCCCTCCAGGATAAGTGGGAGACCGGCGGTGCGATGCGCATCGGTGCCCAGCACCGCCTCACCCTCGACGGTGCGGAGCTCTTCGTGGATCACGCGATCGGCGCGTATCCCACGGACACCGTCGATACCGCGCTCACGAGCGAGCTGGTCGGCGGCGGCACCGCGAGTAGCGAAGCAACCGGGAGCGCGGGCGCGGGCGACAGCGCTTCCGCTACGGTCGCCCTCGACCACGACCTCTACCAGGGCTACGCCAGCATCTATCCCGCGCCGTGGTTCACCCTCCGCGCGGGGCGCCAGCGGATGAACTGGGGCACCGCCTACACGTTCTCGGTGACAGACGGCCTCCACCCGCAGAATCCCGACGCCGAGGTGGAGACCGGGTTTGACGGGGTGAGTGTCGCGCTCCGGCCCACGCCGGATATCTCCCTGGAGCTCGCCACCGCGATCCAGAACGCGGTCGCCACCGGCGATACCGATGATCTCCGCTACGCCGTGTACGCAGACGCCTACCTCTCACCGGTGGAGCTCGGTTTCACCTTCGTCTACCAGAAGCGCACTACCCTCAGGCCGGGGATCGTCGGGTCGCTCCCGGTGGGGCCGGTGATGCTCGTCGCCGAGGGCGCAATGGAATCGTACGATCCCCGGGGCGAGGTGATGGACTACCAGCCGCTGTGGAGCGTCGGGGGTGAGTACACGTGGAGCGGCGACCTCGTCGATCTCTCCCTCATGACCGAGTACCTCTACAACGGTCTCGCCGGGAACTACCCGGAGACCGTTTTTGGCGATATCCCGGTCACCTCCGACTACGCCGGGGGATTTGCGCGCCGGGGGTACCGCTACCTCGCCGGCGGCGCCTCCCTCAACGTGCTCGAGAGCTGGGGAACGAGCCACCAGCTCCTGGTCAACCTCTCCGACGAGAGCTACCTCGTTTCCCACACCCTCTCGATGTTCCGTATCCCCGCGGTCGACCTCGAGGCGGTGGTGAACTGGAACAGCGGTGAGGCGGGTACGGAGTTCGGGGATCTGGACCAGGACTTCATCGTCGAGTTCAAGACGACAGTCCACTTTTAGACACCCGTCGCCGCGGCGACACAGGAGGATGCGATGGCACTGATAACGGTCGAAAATATCACCAAAGACTACCCCCTCGGAAAGACAACGATCCACGCGCTCCGCGGCGTCTCGCTCACGATCGACCCGGGCGAGCTCGTCGCGATCGCCGGCCCCTCCGGATGCGGCAAGACGACGCTCCTCAATATCATCGGGTGCATCGACCGCCCCACCGCCGGACGCGTGACGATGAACGGGGGTGACGTGAGCGAACTCAACGATGTGGAGGAGAGCCGGCTCCGCCTCGAGCACATCGGGTTTGTGTTTCAGAGCTTCAACCTGATCCCCGTCCTCACCGTCCAGGAGAACATCGAGTTTCCCACGATCCTCGCAAAGACCCCCAAGGGCGAGCGCCGCGACTACATCGCATACCTCCTCGATGCGGTAGGGATCGCCGAGTACGCCGCGCACCGCCCGGACGAACTCTCCGGCGGGCAGCGCCAGCGCGTAGCGGTCGCCCGGGCTCTGGTAAACCGGCCGAGCCTCGTGATCGCCGACGAGCCGACCGCCAACCTCGACTCCGAGACCGGCGACCGCATCCTCGCGCTGATGCGGGAGCTCAATGAGCGCGATAACGTCACCTTCCTTTTCTCCACCCACAACCCGGAGATCCTGAACTACGCCAACCGCACGATCCGCCTGCGCGACGGCCTCGTAAACGGTCACCGCGCCGCCGCCACCGCGCCCGGCCCGGGAGGGGAGCCCTCGTCATGATCTGGAAGATCGCCTGGGGCGGGCTTCTCCGCCACGGCCGCCGCAGCATCCTTATCATCCTCGCGATCGCGATCTCCGTGGCCACGATGGAGTTTGTCGTCGGGATGATGAGCGGAATGCGGACAGACTTCTTCGAGACGATGGTGAGTTCCGGCGGCCACCTCCAGGTGGAACACCCCGACGCCGAGGAGGCGCTCGACCCCACATCCCTCGACCTCCTCATAACCGACTGGCAGCAGTACCGCGACTGGTTTCAGGCGCAACCGGAGGTGGTCCGTGCTGAACCGGTTCTCACCTTCGGTGCCCTCGTGGTCAACGAACGCACCAACGCGCCGATGGTCGGCTACGGGATCGACCCCGCCACCGGATTCTTCTCTGACGTCCGGGGCGGGTTGGTGGAAGGACGCTTCCTCGGGCCGGCGCCCGACGCCACCCCCGCGCCTTCCGGTAC
>JAQIBO010000194.1 GCA_027859055.1 Spirochaeta sp. | reverse complement strand
CGGATGAGGTTTACCGCATATTTGGCTGCGAGCCGCAAGAGTTTGCCGCTACCTATGAAGCTTTTCTTGGTTTTGTCCACCCGGACGACCGTGCCGCGGTGGATGACGCGTATTCCCGTCCCGCAGTGAACGGGGGAACGTCGCGGGTCCTCAGCGGCCACGGCCGGGGTACAGACGGGGTTATCCTCGCACCGTTGCCGTGTAATGCTCAGTGAAGTTTTTCCCGGTCGGTTACGTTACAACGAAAACGCCGATGCTCCACGGGGGAACACCGGCGCGCCTTGTCAAACGATCGCGGTCCCGCGCGCCAACTCGATCGCCTCGAACGGATCGGACGCGGCAACCTCCACGACAACATACCGGCGGTAGCGTCCAGGTGGAACGTTGTCTACGATATGCGCGTTTCCGTCGTGGTGGACCTTCACGCGGAATACGGTTCCCGACGTGGCGTCCTGCCAGTCTCGCAAATGTGCCCGGAAGCGTCGGTTTCTCCGTCGTGCGCTTTTTGTCATGTAACTCCTCGAATTCAGTTTCTCAGTCTGCGGTGAATCCGGCCGACGATCGGCAACGGCCAGATTTGTGTATCTCGGTGTAACGCGGCAGGTCCCCTGTGGTAGTGCATATGTACATCTGTCCCGCGGTTCTGGACGGTTGTTCATTTCACCTCGGTTGTAAATCGCCCGCGTGGTGGTGAAAACCGGCATGCGAGAACCAACCCGTCATCCCCCGCCTGGTGTTCAAAGAACCTGTAATAGAGTTATTTGTTTCGCTAATACAGGAATACTCGTCAAGTACTTGATTCGTCGCCAATTCACCTTGCTCAGCCTTGGATCAGTGCATTAGACTTGCGTGTATGAACGAAATAAAACGGAATTTTCTGTTTATAATATTTATACTTGCATTATTTGGAGTTTTTGGGTGTGTAGACCCTTCCAGCGCGGGTACTGATGAAGACCCTGACACCGAAGAAACCTACGGAATTGCCGGTGTAGTTCAGAAAGGTCCCTATATCCATGGTACGGAAATCACGGTGAGGGAACTCGATCCCCGTCTGGTTCCTACAGGAAGAACGTTCACGACGACCATTGACGACGATACCGGCGCGTTTTCAATTGATGTGAGGGTACGCCACCCGATTGTTGAGTTATCTGCAAACGGGTACTACTTTGATGAAGTCAGCGGCCAGCTCTCCGCTGCCCAGCTTCCGCTTCAGGGACTGGTCGACTTGAGAAGCGTCGCAAGCGCGAACCTGAATGTGCTGACCCACATGGAGAAACGGCGGATCGAATACCTCCTCGAGCAAGGTTCCGATTTCGCCGATGCCAAATTGGAGGCGCAGACTGAGCTGCTGCTGGTGTTCAATTTGGATGGGGTCAGTGTGAACGGATTTGAGACGCTCGATATCACTGCTCCGGGCAGTGCGAACGCTGTCTTGCTGACCATTTCGGCAATCTTACAGGGCAACAGAACCGTCGCGGAGTTGTCGGAGGTCATGTCTTTCATTTCAACCGACTTGAGGACGGATGGTAGCCTGGACAGCACGACCACACGCGCTGGTTTGGTCAGTTCCATGGAGTATGTGTTGCCGCGGCAAAATCAGATTCGTGCCAATATCATTCAGCGCTATCAGAATCTTGGCCAGGTCGTTGACCCACCGGATATTTCCGCTTATGTCACGCTGCTATCTCCGAACGCGCGGCCGGGGTTTGGGGGATCACTGGACGCACTTCCAGATAATCCAAACTTTGTGAATGTTGTAGGCGTAACCGGGGACGACGCAGATTACCGGAACCACCCGTGGAATCTGGTTGATCTGGGGACCGGGATTGTAGCTGACGAGGTAACCGGCCTCAAATGGACAAAGAACTACCAAACAGTTTCTACATTCGCAGCCGCAACGAGCTACTGCGATTCCCTCCAATTGGGTGGTCTCACATGGCGGGTTCCTGATGCGTTGGAGTTGCTATCGATCTATGATCTTACGGTACCCGCTTTTGCCCCTCCGTTTCCGGCAATCAACGAGGCCCTCACGCGTACGTGGATGACCAGTGATTCGACGCTCATTATCTCAGGTAGTCAGGTCTATGCCTCCGGAAATCCGGGGGGGAACGTATTCTGCGTGAGTGGCGGCCAAGTATCAGCTCAGGCAAAATCCTTTGCGGTAAATACCGCTACCGTGTACGACTACGCAACTGGCATTACCTGGCAACGACAAGACGCTCCAAGCAAATACGCATGGCAGGACGCAGTTGGATACTGCGAAGGTCTTACGCTGGACGGCTATGATGACTGGCGGCTTCCGAGCGTGCTTGAGTTGTACTCGCTCTTTGACCCGTCGGTTTCCGACAATAGTGGTATTGATCCAAGTGTCTTTGGCATCAGCGCAACGGGGTTTGTCCAATGGGGGTATTGGTCATCAACTCCGAACTCCACAGCGACCCACGCTTGGATGGTGGAATTCGACGACGATGATTTTCGTTCTGGAAATCCGGGGGGAGGGTACACAATGGATTCGCAGTTCTATGCGCGCTGTATTCGAGGTGGCCGGTGATGTAGGTAGGGCATCGGCCAAGAAGGACAAGGGAGAGTTTAGTGAGCGCACAGGTAGTGCGCCGACTAAAACCGACTCACGCGACACCGCCGCCGCCTTCTGCTCACTTATGCATTGAATAGTAGGAAAAGTTATCTGCGAGCGCAAACGCGGAACGGCAATGGATGGCGAAATCTAGCGAAAAAGCGGTACCGACCGCGGTTCGCGGGCGCACACCGGCGCCGACGGCCGCTATTTGAGCGGATAGACGCACCGATTGGGCAAATCTGAGCTGTTTCGCAAGTGCTTGTACCGGGAAACGGACACACGTCTCCCGAAGGGCGTAACGGAGGAAATCGTCAGTTGAGCCGATCGGGATCGAATCCCGGTGGGGACCGCCCGATCTTTATCAGATGTCGGAGGATACGCTTCAGCTCGTTGGGATCCTCGATGATCGCGATCACCTTCATGCCTGCTCCGCACTTTGGGCACACAAAAGGATCGACCTCATAGACCTTTGCGAGAAGTCGGACCCATGCGCGTTTGCGTGCATCGACGGTGACTTCCTCGTCACCATCCGACAATGGCGCATAGCCAAGGTCTTCCGCGGCTACGCCGCGTTGGTGGGTGGCTCTCCACCCCTCGGGCACGCGCTCCGCTACCCACCGCATTTCGTTCCACCGTCCCTTTGTGCGGGAGGCATAGAGACCGTAGCGCCGGATGAGTTGTAGCCCTTTGGGAGGGATGTGCTGAGTGAGCTCGGCGAGAAAGTCTAAAGCATCGAACAGATGGACGTTCTGCTTGAAATACTCCGAGTATTTGGTGTGAAACAGGACCTTCCCTTTGAATGGCTCGTAGCGGATCTTCTTCAGGGAGACCGGCGGCCGCGCGATGTATTCAGCCAGACTCTCTTGGGAGGACTGGTCGAGGATGCGAACGCTATTGTCTATGCTAAATCCGGAATGCTTCCAGGACAGTAGGTTTCGGGCAAAGTCTTCATTGAGTAGTTCGCGCTCTACCAGCAGCTTGATGACCCGACGCCGGAATACCTCGACCATCGACTGTAGTCCGGAGAACGGGATGAAAAAGAACGTACCTTCATCATCAAACCCGCCCTCGAGAACGATTGGCCTGGTCGCAGCCTTCGGCTGCTACTCGGCCATGCATCCGGCGTGGAAATGAGGGTTCCACCGGAGCATTGTCGGGATCGTTCCTCGCTTCGCTGCGGTACGACCCTTACGTCCCCGAAGGTTTGGTGCGCGATGACCATGCCCGTACGTAGCGGTCTCCCGGCCGCCTCAGCGTAGAACTCATCGAGTATACGGTAGATTAGCCGAGATACCTCGGCGAACAGGCGGCGATCGTGGCGAAAGTATGGTCGTAGCGCCTTGGGAATAGTGAAGACGAACTGTCGATGCGGCAATTTGAGAAGCACCTCGTTGGTCAGATGCTCTGCAAAGAGGATCGTCCGCTTCCGGCTGCATGATGGGCAGAGATAGAAACCCTTGCACGAGAATGGCCGGAAATAGTCATGGCCGCATTCGGGGTTGGTACAGCGTATCCGCGCGACGCCCTGGAGATAGTCGCCGCACGTAGAAAAGCGCTCGCCGAGCCGCCGGATACGCTCAAGGCGGTACCTGCCGTAGGTGGCGGCATACTTCTCATCGTAGTGCTCGCAGAAGTCGGCGAAGTGCTGCTCGAATATCGTATGGAGTTCGTTGCGACCACGGGGAACGTACCGGTTTGTAGCCGTGGTCGCGACGGAGATTACCGAGCTCACATAGATACATACTGGCGAATCGGGCTTCCCGCTTCAGATAGGATGTCTGTTCACTGAAGTCACGACCAACTGAGTCCTTTGTCCCAGTTGACCCCGGTCACCGAAAACGCGACCGAAGTTACAACAAAAATACAACAAAATCTCACAGCCTATATGGCGCAAATGAGAAAACGGCCGGTTCCGACGGCGATTTCATCTCATACGGACTCTATATGACGTATACGAAAAGCGTGCAGGATTCAGGGTCTAGTGTCCTTACGGACGTGGAAGTTCGAGTCTTCTCTCGGGCAAGGTTCGTACCGCAGCGAAGCGAGGAACGATACCGACAGCAAGGTTCGTACCGCAGCGAAGCGAGGAACGATACCGACAGCAAGGTTCGTACCGCAGCGAAGCGAGGAACGATACC